>CAZGRT010000188.1:0-4681 GCA_964528225.1 uncultured Thermodesulfobacteriota bacterium
CGCGTCAGGTGGAAGTCCGGCGGGTCGAAGGAGCAGCGGTCGCCCTTTCCTTCCACGTCCCCGGGCTCGTGACACTCGGTGCAGGCCGGCGCCGGCTGGCTGAAGTTGAACTTGTGGTCGTGGATCGAATACGTATTGCCCTGCTTCGCCATGTTGGGCACGTGGCAATCGTTGCACTCGGTCTTCTCCGGGCGGTGGCCCGAATGCTCCAGGAAGTTCTCGTACCGGTACTTGTGGCACGTCCCGCAGTACTCGGTCGGCGTCATGTACCGCTCCTTCTTGTGGCTGACGCCCCGATCGAAGCCGCAAACCTCGCAGGCCCGCGCCGTGGAGTAGAACTTGGACTGGAAGAAGTACCACATACGCTTTCTCTCGCGCAGGTCCATCGACCCCCAGTACCAAGCCTTGCTCTTCGGCTTCGGCATGAAGAACTCGCTGAAGTAGTCGTCGAGGTTTGCTCCGGGAATGTAGCCCACCGGGAACGGGTACGTGTTGGTCTCCTTGTCCATCCCGTCGGTGTGGCAGGCCATGCAGATCATCTGCGCCCGGTCCGGGTCGATGGTGGCCGGGTTCACGATCGCGGAGAGTCGCCCGCCTTCCTTGACGTGCTCCTTCCCGGGGCCGTGGCACGCCTCGCAGCCCACGCCCGGCTCGAAGAAGCTCTGCGTCTCGGGATCGAACCCCACCGTGTGACACCCGTCGCAGTGCACGTTGTAGGGTTGCTCCATCCAGTTCCAGATGCTGTAGGGCTCCCAGCGGCGCTCCGGGATGTTCCAGTACTTCGGCAGCACGTACAGCACGCCGTCGATCCGGGTCAGGTACTTCTGAACCCAGTGGCTGCCAACGGTGTACACGATCTCTTCCTGGCCGAACGGGGCGCTGTCGAAGTCGGTGGCCAGGATGGAGAACGGGTCGCGCACGGCGTCCACCAGCATCCGGGCGTGGGGCGTGAGCCGCCACTGGGCGAACTCCTCCGGGTGGCACTCGGCGCACTTGTCGCTGCCCACGAAGCCTTCTCCGCCGCCGAATTCCGACGACGCCGCGCCGGCCCACAAGATCGCGCCGAGGCACAGGGCCAGCGGCAGCAGCTTTCTAGAACGCACGGGAAATCTCCTTCAGGGGATCGGGAATCTCTGCATCCGGGTCACGGTGGCAGGGAGGATACACAAACCGTGCCGCGGGTTCCACCGTGGGCGTACGGAGCGAGACGGCCTCACAGGAGACCGGGGAGAGGCGGGGGGGCAAAGCCCCCCCAAGGACCGCGGTCAGCTCTCGACGGGAATCTGGCGGGGCTTCGCCTTCTCCGCCTTCATCAGGTCGAGTCGCAGCACCCCGTGCTTGAGACTCGCCCGGATGCGGTTCGGGTCGATCGCCTCGGTGATCCGGAACTGGCGGAAGAACGGGATCAGGGCGAACTCTCTCTGCACGAGGGTGCCCGGCATTTCGTGGGTGATCCTGCCCTCGATGGTGAGGATGCCCTGCTCCACCTGCACGGAGAGACCCTCCCTGCGCACACCCGGGAGATCGGCCAGCACCACCAGCCGGTCCTCCTCCTCGTAGATGTCCACTGGCGGAAGGGCGAAGCGGTCGGGCTCCCGGGTCACCTCCTGGGCCGGCACGGCGGGATCCCTGGTCTCGGGAACGGTCTTCTCTATATCGTTCACGCCACACCTCCTCACGCCACGCTGATTTCGATGCGCTTCGGCTTGGCGGCCTCCGCCTTGGGAAGGGTCACCCGTAGGATGCCGTCGTTGTAGGAAGCCGACACCCTGGCCGCGTCGAGTTCGGCCGGCAGCTCCACGGTGCGAAGGAAGCGGCCCGCCGACCGCTCGCTTCGGTGGAACGCCTCGGGCCTCACGTCGGCCGGAGCGGGCTTCTCTCCCGCTATGGTCAGAAGGTTGTCCTTCACGCTAACGTCCAGCGTCGCCGGATCCACGCCCGGTGCCAGAGCCTCCACCAAGTATCCGTCGCCCTGCTGCCCCACGTTCACGCGGGGGTACTGCCTCGCGGCCGCCCCGGGCAGGAAGCCCAGCGACCAGGTCCGCGCCGGCGAGACGCTCTGGAAGATCCGGTCCATCTCGCCCCGCAATCTCTCCAACTCTCGGAAGGGATCCCACACGGCCATGAACGCCTCCTTTCTGTTGTCTCGGTATCCCAAGCCATGGACTCCGCGCCGGCCAGGAACCTAAGTCGAGAGGCCCAGGTTGGCAAGGCCTCGGAGGCGTGGGAGAATCGGGGCACAAGGAGGATCCATGATGCCGCAAGCGTCGTACCGCTATCTGGATCGCCCCGAAAAGGTAGCTGAGTTCGCGGCCGGCCTCGGCGGGGAGGACCGCTTCGCCCTGGACCTCGAGGCGGACAGCCTCCACAGCTACCGGGAGAAGGTGTGCCTGGCCCAGGTGACGACCTGTCGCGAGACCGCGGTCCTGGACGCGGTGATCGGCCGCGAAGGCCTCGCGGCACTCGGGCCCGTGCTGGCGGATCCCGCCGTGGAGAAGGTCCTCCACGGCGCCGACTACGACATCCGCCTTCTCAAGAAGGACCTCGGCTTCCGGATCCGCGGCGTGTTCGACACCATGGTGGCGGCACAACTGGCAGGGAGGGAGCGCGTCGGCCTCGCAGCCCTTCTCGAGGCGGAGTTCGGCGTGCGCCTGGACAAGAAGTACCCGCGGGCCGACGGGTCGGCCCGCCCCCTCTCCCCGGAGCAGCTCGAGTACGCGGCTCTCGACACGGCCCACCTTCTCGCCCTGCGCGACCTCCTGGACGCCGAACTGCGCGGCCTCGGTCGGGACGGCTGGGCGCGGGAGGAGTTCCTGCTCCTCGAGAAGGCCGAGCCGGCGCCCGAGCGCGGCCCGCGGTGTCTGGACGTGAAGGGCGCAGGGCGCCTCAACCCCAGGGAGCTGGCGGCACTTCAGGCACTGCTGGAAGTCCGCGAAGAAGCGGCCCGGCAGTGGGACCGCCCCCCGTTCAAGGTGCTCTCCCCCGACGTTCTCCTGACCTGGGCCCAGAAGCCGCCGACCAGCGCGTCGGAACTCCGGGAGACTCGAGGCGTCGGCGGCAGTGTCGTGGGGAAGCTCGGGCCGGAGATCCTCGACGCGCTGCATCGGGCCCGCCTGCTCCCGGAGCACGAATGCCCCCGCTGGGACCCCGTGCGCCGCGACCCCCTGGACACGGTGCAGGAGCGAAGGCTCAAGCGCCTGAAGAAGGCGAGGGCTGCCCGCGCCGAAGCGTTGGGGATCGAAGTGGGCCTCCTGGTGAACTCCGCCTCCCTGGAGCGTCTGGCCCGCGAAGAACCCGTCCGGGCCCGGGAGGAAGTGCTGGGGAGCGTCCTCAAGGGGTGGCAGATGGAAGCCGTAGGCGGCGACCTGCGCTCCGCCCTCGCCGAGTGAAGGGGCCCGCGGCCCGGTTGACACCCTGAAGCGGGACGATAACCTCCGACCCACCAGGGGAGCGGGAGGTCGAGACATGGTGAGGGTCCTGATCGAGAGGCGGGTGTCCGAAGGGATGCTGGAGGCGTTCCACCTGGCGCTCCGGCGGATGCGCACCGAGGCGGTGCTCAAGCCGGGCTACATCTCGGGGGAATCCTGGCGCAACGCCAGGAACCCGCACCACTTCGTGGTGATCTCCACCTGGAACTCCCGGGACGACTGGGAGGCCTGGGCCCGCTCCGACGCGCGGACCCGCGTGATGGCGGCCGTCGCGCCGATGCTCGAGGAACCGGAGAAGGTGACGGTCCTGGAGGCGGTCTGATCCCCGACTTCCCGCGCCAGCCGCGGGAGCACCCTCAGGAGCGGTCCGCGCGGCCCGAGCCTCCCTTGCGCCAGCCCCGCTCCAAGCCGTGGACGAACGCCCGCACGCTCTCGGCCAGACTCCGGGGATCGTATCCGCCCTCCAAGGCGGCGAAGCAGTGGCCTCCCAGGGTCAGGGTCCGGATTCCCACCTGCAGCCCGATGAAGCCGTAGTCCTCGGTGTGGAGGAGCCCGCCCCAGTCCAGGCTGTGGTTGTCGAAGCCCGCGGACACCGCGATCCAGTCCCCCTCGAACCGCTCGAGCGCCGCGACCACGTCCGCCAGGTACTCCTCGCGGGAAGGGGCGACCGGGTTGACCACCCGGACCCAGGACTCGCCGCCGAGCACGTCCAGCGTCCCGTCTCCCGCGTGCAGGTCGAAGTCCAGGACGAGGGCCTCCCGCACCAACCCCCGAGCCCGCAGCTCCGACAGCGCCACGGCCACGTTGTTGAAGCGGCAGAAGCCCCACGCCCGAGTCCTCCCGGCGTGGTGGCCGGGTGGGCGTACGAGGGCGAAGGCGGGTTCCGCGAGCGCGAGCTCCGCCGCCCGCACGGCCGCCCCCGCCGCGAGAGCCGCCACGTCGAAGACGCCCTCGGTTCGCGCGGCGTCGAGGAGTTCCCGGTTGTGGCAGCGCAGCAGCGCCTCCGCCCCCGCGGGCTCCGCGTCCTCCCACTCGACCGCGCCCTGCAGTTCCTCCACCACCGGCTCCAGGCGCCCGGCGCGGGCCGCGGGATCGCCGGAGTACTGCTTTAGGAAGACCGGGCTCCACACCACCTTCACGTCGATGCCCCTCCCTTCACCGTTCCACGGCACCCGCTCAGAAGCGGTACGTGAGAAGCGCCGCGGCCATGCCCTGGTTCTCGCTCCCCTCGTCCTCGACGAGGGGGCTGTCGG
>CAZGRT010000189.1:0-34950 GCA_964528225.1 uncultured Thermodesulfobacteriota bacterium
CCGGCCACGGCCAGGCCCCCGGTGAACGTCATGCCCCCCACGGCCAGCCGGCGCGAGGCGCAGGACCGCTCCCGGAGAAACCTCCTCACCGCTGCCGCGGCAAAGGCCGAGGCAAGGCCGTAGGAGTAGCCCATCCAGTACCCCCCTGCCTCCAGATATCGGGCCCCCCAGGACTCCTGGGAGGGCAGCAGGACCCAACGGGTCTGCTCCGGGTCCGCGTCGGGAAACGCGCCGACCCAGGCGAAGTGGGCGGCAACCGCCGCGACGAAGACGGCCGTCGGAAGCCCGGCGCGCCGGGCGGCGCGGAAGAGACTCAACGGGATTCGGGCGGCGGCGCCGTGACTTCGAGAGCCCGGGCCACGAACACCAGGCGCACCCCCTCTTGCCGCACCTCCCCATCGACCCTCACGGTGCTCGCCAACTCGGGCACTGGCCCCTTCCAGCGAACGGGGAGCGTGAGGCTGGCGCAGGTGACCACCTTGCACTTCCGGAACTCCTCGGCGTCGATCAGGCCCACCAGGTCGCGGTCCGGGAAGACCTGGCTGACCACCCCCTCCACGGTCGCCGGTCCCGCACGGCGCTCCGCCTCCCGCATCAGGGTGTCGACGCCCACGACGTCTCCCGCGGCGGCAGTCGTCGCGACGAGGAGCGCCGAGAGCACAGCCGCAGCCCGCGATCGAAGCGCCTCGCTCTTCATCGTCCGATCTCCCGTTTCCCCCGCCCTTCGCGCCCGCGGCTCACCTAGCCGCCCTTGGGGCTTCAGGTGGCCCCGGAGCACGCGTGGCCCGCTGCCCCCCGCACCGGAAGGTAGGGCCTCACCGCCAGCAGGACCAGCAACAAAGCCGACACGAGGCCAACGACCGGGGGGAACACCTCCGCGGCGGCCCCTGCCAGGGCCCGTGCGGGCACGCCGAGGGCACCGTACGCCGCGTCGAGTGCGAGCCCCATGCCCACGGCGCCGATCGAGATGGAGAGAAGGTAGCGCGCGGTCGCGCCCACGCCCAGAGTTCCCGCCAGGACCGTGACCGAGGCGATGTTCGTAGCCGGACCCGCCAGCAGGAAGACCAGGGCTGCACCGGGGCTGAGTCCCTTGAGAATCAGCGCCGCCGCGATGGGCGTCGAGGCGGTCGCGCACAGGTACAGCGGAATGCCCACTACCAGCATGACCAGGAGGGGCAGGAACCCGCTGCCCAGGTTCTCCCGGACGAAGTCGGAGGGGACGAGGACCGTGATGAGCCCGGCGAGGACGAAGCCCACGGCGAGCCACGGGGCTAGGTCACCCAGAAGGTCGCCGAAAGCATACCGGAGGCCGGCGCGGACGCGCTGCAGCGGCCTGGCTCCGGCGGGCACGGGCTCTTCGGGGCACCCGCAGGGACGGCGCGGCGGTTCCGGGAGAGGTTCCTCGCGGCCGAGGAGGTTCTCGGCCACGCCGGCGAGCACCGCGGTCGCGAAGGCAGCCAGCGGGCGCGCCACCGTCATCAACGGGTCCATGAGGGCGTAGGTCAGCGCGATGGAGTCCACCCCGGTCTCCGGCGTGGAGACGAGAAAGGAGACCGTAGCCCCCTTGCTCGCTCCCTTTCGACGAAGCCCGAGGGCGGCCGGGATCACGCCGCAGGAACAGAGGGGGAGCGGCACTCCCGCCAGGGCGGCCTTGAGGACCGAGCGCACCTTGCCCCGCCCCAGGTGCCGCCCGATCGCCTCGGCGGAGAGGAACCCGTGCAGGAGGCCTGCCGCCAGGAACCCGAAGATCAGGTACGGGGCGGAGTCGGTGAGGATGTGCCAACTCTCCCAGAGGACTGCGCCGGCGAACCCGGTCAGGTCACCCATCGGTCCTCCGCCACGTGCCGCAGGGCCTCGGCGAACAGCGACCTCACGTGGTCGTCGTCAAGGCTGTAGAAGGCGAGCTTGCCCTCCCGGCGACAACGCACGATCCGGTACGCCCGCAGGAGGCGCAACTGGTGGGAGACGGCGCTCGGGCTCACGTCGAAGATCTCCGCCAGGTCGCACACGCACAACTCCCGCTCCGACAGCGCCAGCAGGATCCCCACGCGCGTCGCGTCCCCCAGCACCTTGAACGTCTCCGCCACGGCACCCACCGGCGAACTGCGCACGGCGCGGCGCGCCTGTTCGACCGCTTCGGGGTGAACCAGCCTTTCCTCGCAGACCTCCAAGGCGCCCTCCTTCGAGTGAGAGTGTGCTCATATGTTCGCAATTTCATGACCGGCCGTCAACGCCCTCGCTCTGTCTCCGCCGGAGAGGCGGTCGCGGGCGACACCGGGGGCCCGGACGTCGTATCCTGAGGGTCTAGCGGGACGCAACTCTGCAACCGGCGGTGGCTCGATCGGTATTGGCCCTTCCGCCGACCCCTCCCGGAGGGCCACGGGTCCGGGGCGATACGAAAGGCAAGGGCGTGGAATCGTTCATCGACGGTGCGTTGCGGCTGGGACGGGGAATCGGCGAGGAGTTTCTCTACATCCTCCCCTACCTCCTCTTCGGGGTCCTCCTCGAGGCCACCATCCGCACGCTGAAGTGGCACGTGAAGCTCCGCCACGTGCTCGGCCGCTTCGGCCCCTTCACCATCCCGGTGGCGGCGCTTCTCGGCGTGGCGAGCCCGCTGTGCGCCTGCGCCACCCTTCCGCTGGTGATCTCCCTCCTGGTAGCCGGCCTGCCCCTGGCGCCGGCCGTGACGCTGCTCGTGGCCTCGCCGCTCATGAGCCCGGCCGCCTACACGATGCTGTCCGGGATGCTCGGCCTGGGATGGGCCAACGTGGTGCTCGCCTGCGCGCTGCTCCTCTCGCTGTTCGCGGGGTACGTCACCCTGCTGCTGCGACCGTACGGGTTCCGGGAGGCGGAGATCTTCCGCAAGCAACTGCCCCAGGGGAACTTCCACGACCCGGACTACCCGGTGGAGGAACTGCGGTGCGAGTGCGGCCGCCAGCTCTCCCATCGGGTGGACCGCTGCACCCACAACCCGGTCCTGACCTTCCTTGCGCGGGTGTGGGAGGGGAGCCTGAAGATCGGCCGCTTCACGCTCATCGGCCTGCTGATCGAGGTCGTGGCCACGACCTTCGTCCCCACCGACTGGATCATCCGACTCCTGGAGGGGGACGGCGCCTGGCCGATCTTCGCCATCACCTTCGCCACGATTCCCCTCCACCTACCCCAGGTGACCGCGGCGTCCATGGTCTTCGGCTTCTTCCTCCCCGACCCGGGCACGGCCATCCCCCTGGCCAAGGGCCCGGGCATCGCCATGCTGGTGGGCGGGCCGGTCACGGCGCTCCCGGTCATGGGCGTCTTCCTCTCCATGTTCCGGAAGCGGGTGTTCTTCCTCTACCTGGCCGTCTGCGTGGCGGGCACGCTGGCGCTGGCCCTGGGCTACCGCGCCCTCCCCTGGACCTTCTGAATTTCCCTAAGCGGGGAGAGGAATCTCTTGACCCCGGGGTACCGTTCCCTATCCTGTGGGGGACGCATCCCAGGGGATGCCCGCGCCGAGGCCCCACCCCGTCCAAGCCCAGGAGGAATCCCATGCGGCACGCACCCCGGCTCCTGCTCATCTTGACGGCCGCTACGGCCGCAACTCTGACGGGGTTCGTGAGCCCCTCGCCTGGCCGGGCGGCGGAGATCAGCGACGCGACGTCCGAGTGCATCGCCTGCCACGAGGAGGTCACCCCGGGCATCGTCGGCGACTGGAGGGCGAGTCGGCACTCCCGGATCACCCCGGCGGAGGCCCTGCAGAAGAAGCCCCTGGAGAAGCGCTTCTCGGCACCCGAGGCTCCGGCCGGTTCCGCCGACACGGTGGTGGGGTGCGCCGAGTGCCACACCCGAAACCCCGGCGCCCACGCGGACACCTTCGAGCACAACGGCTACCGGGTCCACATCGTGGTGACCCCGGAGGACTGCGCGGCCTGCCACCCCTCCGAGCGGGAGCAGTTCGCCCAGAATCTCATGGCCAACGCCCACGCCAACCTGGTGGACAACAGCGTCTACGGCATGCTCGTCGACGCGGTGGCCGGCATGCACACCTTCGGCGGCGGGAAGGTCTCGACCGAGGCGCCCGATGACCTGACCAAGGCGGACGCGTGCCTGTCGTGCCACGGGACCCGCGTCGAGGTGAAGGGCATCCGCCCCCGGGACACGGCCATGGGGGAGATGGAGTTCCCGGTGCTCGCGGGATGGCCCAACCAGGGGGTCGGCCGTGTGAACCCCGACGGCAGCAAGGGAGCCTGCACGGCCTGTCACACGCGCCACGAGTTCTCCATCGAGATGGCGCGCAAGCCCTACACCTGCGCCCAGTGCCACAAGGGACCGGATGTTCCGGCATACCCGGTGTACGCCGTGAGCAAGCACGGCAACATCTTCGATGCCATGAAGTCCCACTGGGACTTCGACGCCGTCCCATGGGTAGCCGGGAAGCACTTCACGGCGCCCACCTGCGCCACGTGCCACGTGAGCCTCGTGACCTCGACGACGGGAGAGGTCCTGGCCCAGCGATCCCACCGCATGAACGACCGGAGCGCCTGGCGCATCTTCGGGCTCCCCTACGCCCACCCACACCCCGAGTCGGCCGACACCACCGCCATCCGGAACCGCGCGGGCCTGCCGCTCCCGACCGAGCTCACCGGAGAGCCCGTCGAGGGGTTCCTGATCGGGGCGGAGGAACAGGCCCGCCGGCGCGGGACCATGCAGAAGATCTGCCAGGGGTGCCACAGCGCCCAGTGGGTCCAGGGGCACTACGACAAGTTCGAGAACACGCTGCGAACCACCAACGCCCTGACGCTGGCCGCCACGAAGGTACTGCTCGAGGCGTGGGACCGGGGCGCTGCCCGGGGGCTCGCCGAGAACGACAGCATCTTCAACGAGACCATCGAGCAGAAGTGGGTCCAGCAGTGGCTCTTCTACGCGAACTCCACCCGGTACGCCTCCGCCATGGGAGGAGCGGACTACGGCGTGTTCGCCAACGGACGCTTCTTCCTCTCGTCGAATCTCACCGAGATGGCCGACTGGCTGCGCCTGCTGGCCCCTCCGGCGCCGAAGCCGTGACCGGCACCGAAGACAGGGAGGAACCTCCGTCGTGTCGCCCAAGCGCTCCGCGAAGATCGGCCTCCCGCCCGGCACCCTCGTCCACGTGGGAGAGCCGAGCGAGGAACCGGTCGGCCTCTCGCTGATCGACTTCGGCCCCGAACACCTGGAGGAGAGGGAGCTCGGCGAACCGGACGACCTCATCCCCTACCTGCGCCCCGAGACGGTCACCTGGCTCAACGTCACCGGGGTCCACCGGGTCGAAGTGGTGGCCCGAATCGGCGAACTGCTCGGCATCCACCCCCTCGTCCAGGAGGACGTGGTCAACACCCACCAGCGGCCGAAGGCCGAGGCCTACGACGGCTATCTGTACCTCGTGGTCCGCATGATCCGCTACGACGCGGAGGCTGAGGACCTGGACACGGAGCAGGTGAGCCTGATCGTCCGCCCGGGGCTGCTCGTGACGTTCCAGGAGAAGGAAGGGGATGTCTTCGACGCCGTCCGGCAGCGCATCCGCGGGGCCAAGGGACGGCTGCGGACCTCGGGCGCCGACTACCTGGCGTACGCCCTGCTCGACAGCGTGGTCGACCACTACTTCCTGGCGCTGGAGGGGATCTGGGACACGGCGGAGGAGATCGAGGAGGAGGTGATCGACGAGCCCTCGCCCGAGACCCTGGAGACGATCCACCGGCTCAAGAGAACGGCGGTGCAGCTGCGCCGCTCCATCTCGCCCGTGCGGGAGCTCGTCCTCGCCCTCGAGCGAGACGGCTCCGAGCTCGTGGCCTCCTCCACGCAACCGTTTCTGCGCGACCTCTACGACCACACCATCCAGGTGGTGGAGAGCCTGGAGTCGCTGCGAGACGTCATGGGCGGCTACGTGGACCTCTACCTCTCGACCGTGAACAACCGGAAGAACCAGGTGATGAAGGTCCTCACGATCATCGCCACCGTGTTCATCCCTCTCACCTTCCTCGCCGGCATCTACGGGATGAACTTCGAGCACATGCCCGAGCTTCGCTGGCCCTGGGCATACCCGGCCCTGCTCCTGCTCATGGGGGGGGTCGCCGGCGGCATGTTCCTGTTCTTCCGCCGGAAACGCTGGCTGTAGAACCGGCCCGCCTCACCGAAGCAACTTCGCGACCTCGCCGGATTTCAAGACCTTCCCAGCCGACTTGATCTGGCCATCCACCGCGAGGGCCGGGGTGACCAGGACGCCCCGCCTCATCAACTCGGCCAACTCGGTGACGTGGACGACCTCGGCTTCGACGCCCGCTTCTGCCACCGCCTGCTTGGCAGCTTCGTAGAGCTTGTTGCACTTCGTGCAACCGGTCCCGAGCACTTCGATCTTCATGGGAAAACCTCCGCTGTCGGCGTCTGGCCGTTGGTTGCCGGGCCCGAAGGCGCGAGACCCGGTCAGGGGAGTCCCACCGCCCTGCGGGCGGCCTGCTGGATGAGCGCGGCGGGAATCACATCGTAGGTTCGTGGTCCGACCTCGACGGTGCGGCACGAGGCCTCCACTCCCAGCAGGGCGGTGCAGGAGCAGCAAGGGCTCTCGCCGGCACGGGCCCCCGGAATCAAGTCCTCCAGAGGTGTCCCGTTGAACCGGATCTGGTTCGACTCGGAGACGCGGTCCGCCCCGAGCACCGTCTCGGTGAACGAGACGGCCACCCCTTCGCGAGCGAGTTCCTCCTTGAGTTCGGCCACGACCTCCCGCACCGCCTGACCCGTGTCGGAGCAGCGGTCGCAGGTGCGGCCCCGGCTCTCCACGTGCCTCCACTCGATGGCGAGCGTCTTCATGGCTCCTCCCTCACGACGCCGTGGCGTCCCGGCTCATGCGCCGTTCCAGAGGATGAACACACCCACGAGCGCAATCAGTGCCCCGGCGGCCTTCTTGAAGACGAGGTTGGCCCTCCCGAGCTCCCGCGACTGGATCAGGTTCTTGGCAACCCCCATGCTGGTCCCGGCGACGACGATCAGGAGGCAGTGGCCCACCGCGTAGGTCCACAGGAGCGCGAGGCCGTAGGGGAGGTTCCCCTTGGAGGCGATGTAGGTGAGGACCACCACCAGGATCGGCGCGGCGCAGGGCGCCGAGACCACCCCGAAGAGGAGCCCCAGGGTGAAGGCGCCCAGCACCCCCGCGTGCCTGGGCCGGTAGCGGGCCAGCCCCTCGGGCACCGGGAAGGTCCAGAGATCCCACAGATGCGCGGCCATGGCGAAGCAGACGAGCGCGATGACCCAGGGCCAGAAGCCGCCCACGTCGCCGAAGAGCCGCCCCACCATCACCGCGATCAGACCCATGGCCGTGAAGCTCGCGGCCAGGCCGAAGACGAAGACCAGCGAGAAGCCAAGGCTGCGCCGCCATCCGGAGATCCCCTCGTACCCGCCCACGAAGCCGATCACGAGCGGGATCATCGCGAGCACGCAGGGGTTCGAGGCGGTGAGGGCGCCGCCCACGAACACCCCGGCGAAGGCCAGCCACGGGTTGGTCTGGATGTAGCCCTGCACGTTGCCCAGGAACGCCTCGAGGCCGCCCATGTCAACCTCCTGCCACGGTCAGGTGGGGGAAGAGGGCACCGAACAGCAGGCCCGCGGCCGTGGAGAGCAAGACGACGTAGAGCACGAACACCGCGGTCTTCTTCGTTCCCAGCACGCTGCGGATCACCAGCATGTTGGGCAGCGAGAGCGCCGGGCCGGCCAGCAGCAAGGCCAGAGCCGGGCCGCTGCCCATGCCGCTCCCCAGAAGCCCCTGGAGGATCGGCACCTCGGTCAGGGTGGCGAAGTACATCAGCGCCCCGGCCACCGCGGCGAAGAGGTTGGCTCCCAGGGAGTTGCCGCCCACGAGGGTGGCCACCCAGGAGCTCGGGACGAGGCCGCGGTCGCCGCCGGGCATGCCCAGGAGGAACCCGGCGATCAGAACTCCGGCGAAGAGGAGCGGCAGGATCTGCTTGGCGAAGCCCCACGTGGACTCCACCCACTCCCGGCGCTCGTCCCGGGAGAACCAGGCCCAGACCATGGCGAGCGTCACCAGGAGGCCGGCACCCGAGAGGTGCCACTTGAGGTCGAACACGGCCATGGCCCAGCCCACGGGCTCCCTGGGCTTGCCCCAGGCCCCGAACACCAGAACCGCGACCATGGCGACCATGTACGCCGCGTTCTTCCACAAGGGCCGGGTCGGCTCCTCCACGGGAATCGCCGCGAAGCCGGCCTGCCGCTCGGCCTCCGACGCGCGGAAGGTGAAGGCCATGAGGAGCCCCACGGCGTAGGCGAAGACCACGGCGCCCAACGCCCGGGCGATGCCGAGCTCCGGGCCCAGGACCTTGGCGGTCAAGACGATGGCCAGCACGTTGATCGCGGGTCCCGAGTAGAGGAAGGCCGTGGCCGGGCCGATGCCCGCGCCCCGGCCGTAGATGCCGGCGAAGAGGGGGAGCACGGTGCACGAGCACACCGCGAGCACCGTGCCGGAGACGGAGGCCACGGTGTAGGCCACGAAGCGGTGGGCCTTCGCGCCCAGATACTGGAGCACGGCCCCCTGGCTCACGAACACGGCGATGGCCCCGGCGATGAAGAAGGCCGGCACCAGGCAGGTGAGCACGTGGGCCCGGGCGTAGTCCTGGAGCATGGCGAAGGACTCGAGGATCGCCGACTGCACCCGGGCGTGGTCCAAGGGGACGTAGTACGCGGCGAGGAAGACGCCGGCGATCAGGAAGAGCTTGTTGCGTTCGTTCATGGATGGCTCCGGCCCGGAGGCTGGGAAGCGCGAAACCCGGAAACTCCGCGTCACTCGATCAGGCCCAACTCCCGGGCCTTGGCCAGCATGGGGTCCTTCTTCATCTGGCCCACGTTGCGGAACACCTCCTTGCCCCGGGCGTCGAAGAAGACCAGGGTGGGAATCAGCAGGACCTTGTAGGCCTCGGCCAGGGCCTCCTCCTGGCCCACGTGCACGAACTTGAGGAGCACCCGGTCGCCGACGGCCGCCTCGAGCTCGTCCATGGTCTTCGCCTGCTCGATGCACTGCAGGCACCGGGTCATGCCGAAGTCCACGATCAGGGGCCTGCCGGCCGCCCGGGCCTCCTCGCCCCGGGGGTCGGAAGCCCGGGCGGCCGACGTCGAAAGACAGGTCGTGAGGACGAGCAGGCCGAGAATCAGTCCCTTCATCGCAAGCCCATCCTCTCGAGGACCGCGACCACGTCGGTCTCGGGGAGGTATCCCTCGTGGCGAAAGAACTCGCTGCCGTCGGGCCGGAGGAATACCTGGGTCGGGATCAGCCGAACCCGGTACTCCCCGGCCTTCGCGGGGTCCCGGCGCACGTCGTGGAAGATCACCTCCACCCGGCCGGGGAAGCGCTCCCGGACCGCCTCCATCACCGGCACCATGGCCTCGCAGGGCTTGCAGCCCACGCTGCCGAGTTCGAGGAAGGTGACCTTCTCGCCGGCCGCGAGGGGCTGGGCTGCCGCGGTCGGCAGGGCCTCGCTGGAGGGCTCGGCCGCGAGGTCCAGTCCGTAGAGGGCGACGGCGGCGGTGAGCGCGGCGGCCCCGGCCAGGAAGAGGAAAGGGACGAGGAACCTGCGCCGTGACTTCTCGATCACTTCGTCCCTCCGGCGAGGTGGGCCTCCCACGCCTGGTAGAAGTCCCGTTCGGCGAAGAACCCGTCGAAGCGGGCCACCCGGCGGCCCCGGCCGTCGAGCAGGAAGACCACCGGCACGGCCAGGATGCCCAGTTCCCTGGCCGCCTTGGGGGTCGCCTTGAGGTCGATGGTCTCGCGCCGGAACCCCCACGGGTTGCCGGCGAGGAAGTTCACAACCTCCTGCTCCCCGGCCACGCAGAGGCTCGCCTCGCAGTCGCACGCATCGCTCTTGGTGACGAAGACCAGGGTAGGGGAGGCCCCTTCGGGGAGCCCGGCCCGAGCCGAGGTCCCGAGGAAAAGGAAGAGGAGTAGGAGGGCGAGAACGCCTCCGCCCATGCTGTGACGATGGGGCATCCGGGCAACTCCTCCTCCGGCAGGACCCCGAGAACGAGCACTCCCCGGGATCATTTCCGCGCAGACCAGGAGCTTACGCCCACGCATTCCCCTATGGCAAGCGCATTAATCGTTTTTCGACGATGTTGTCGAATTGCACATGTCCATATTTTCCTTTCTATTAGGAGTTGACCTACATGTCGGCTGCTGGCAAGATCGCTCTGTGTCGTTTTTCGATTCCGGAGGCCGCCGTGGAACTGCTGATCGCACTGAAAGCCTTGGCCGACGAGTCGCGCCTGCGGATCGTCTGGATGCTGGAGCAGCGGCCCCTGTGCGCCTGCGAGATCCAGGCAGTGCTCGGCCTGGCCCAGTCCACCGTGTCCCGACACCTGCAGATCCTGGAGGACGCCGGCTTCGTCGCCTCGGAGCGCGTCGGCCCGTGGAAGAACTACCGACTCCACCCGGTTCCGGCGCCCGCGGTCCAGGGACTGCTCGCCCAGGCGAGGCTGGCCGCTGCCGGGACCGGGGAAGCCAGCCAGGTCCGCGAGGCGGCCCGGCAGGCCTGCCGGGAAGACCTGTGCGGGAAGAGCGCGGCCTGAGGAGCCCGTGAAACGGCGCACTCTCTTCCTCTGCACCGGCAACTCGTGCCGAAGCCAGATGGCCGAGGGGTGGCTGCGCCATCTCGGGGGCGACCGGTACGAAGCGCTCTCCGCCGGGACCCGGCCCCACGGGGTCAACCCGCTGGCCTGCCGTTCCATGGCCGAGGTCGGGGTGGACCTCTCGGGACAACGCTCCAAGTCGGTGGACGAGTTCCTCGGCGAGAATCTGGACCTGCTCGTCACGGTGTGCGGCGGGGCAGAGGAGTCGTGCCCGGTGTTCCGCGGCCGGGTGAAGGAGCGCCGGCACTGGCCCTTCGACGACCCGGCGGAGGCGGGGGGCACGGAGGACGAAAGGATGTCGGTGTTCCGCCGTGTGCGGGACGAGATCCGCGACGCCGTGGAGGGCCTGCTGCGCGAAGACGGCACACCGCGGGGCGGCCTCTGAGCCCCGTTCGCTGACGCACGAGGAGGTGGCCATGTCCGGCGTCGCCCGAAGACTCTCGTTTCTCGACCGCTACCTGACGCTCTGGATCTTCCTGGCGATGGCGGCGGGGGTCCTGGGGGGCTGGGCCTTCCCCGACGTGAAGGACGTGATCAACGTCTTCCAGGTCGGCACGACGAACATCCCCATCGCCGCCGGCCTGATCCTGATGATGTACCCGCCTCTGGCCAAGGTGAAGTACGAGGAACTGCCCCGGGTCTTCCGGAACCTGCGCGTCCTCGCCCTCTCCCTGGTGCAGAACTGGGTGGTGGGCCCGGTCCTCATGTTCCTCCTCGCGATCACGATGCTCGGCGGCTACCACGAGTACATGGTTGGGCTGATCCTGATCGGCCTGGCCCGTTGCATCGCCATGGTGATCGTGTGGAACGACCTCGCGAAGGGCGATACCGAGTACTGCGCGGGGCTGGTGGCGTTCAACTCGATCTTTCAGGTGCTCTTCTTCTCCGTGTACGCGTGGTTCTTCATCACGTGGCTCCCCCCGAAGCTCGGCGTCGCCGGTGCCACGGTCGACATCACGATCGGCCAGATCGCGGAGAGCGTCTTCATCTATCTGGGAGTCCCCTTCCTCGGCGGCATGATCTCCCGGTTCGTGGGTCTCAAGACCAAGGGTCGCCAGTGGTACGAGACCAGGTTCATCCCCCGGGTGGGTCCGATCACACTGATCGCCCTCCTGTTCACGATCCTCGTGATGTTCAGCCTCAAGGGCGAGTACATCGTGCAGTTGCCGATGGACGTGGTCCGGATCGCGGTGCCCCTGACGATCTACTTCCTGGTCATGTTCTTCGTGTCCTTCTGGATGAGCCGCAAGGTGGGGGCGACCTACGGCCAGACCGCCACGCTGTCCTTCACCGCGGCCTCGAACAACTTCGAGCTCGCCATCGCCGTCGCCGTCGCCGTGTTCGGGATCGACTCCGGTGAGGCCTTCGCCGCGGTCATCGGGCCGCTGGTCGAGGTGCCCGTGCTGATCGGCCTGGTCAACGTGGCGCTCCGGCTGCAGAGGAGGCACTTCTCCCCCGGCGTGGCCTCCGGGGCCGCCCGGGCCTGAGACCGAGGCACCAACCCTCCGCGGGGCAACGCCCCTTGCGGAGTCCTGACTCCGCCGGAGACAGATCCGCCGCTTGGTCCCGGACGCCCGACGTCGTATCCTGAGGCGTCGTGCCCCCTGCAGACCGGAGCCTCCGGTGGCCGCACCCCGATGGTTGGCCCGCATCCTGGCCCTCACGGCCGCCCTCGTCGTGCAGCCGGCCGCCGCACGGGCGGCTCCGCGCTCCCTCGAGGTGTTCGCGGGTTCGGCCTCGAAACCCGCCGTCCAGGAGCTCGCCGCAGCCTTCGAGCAGCGCGCCGGCATCCGGGTGCACGTCCACTTCGGCGGGTCCGGCGCCGTGCTCTCCCAGATGCAGCTCGCCCGGAGGGGCGACGTCTACCTCCCCGGCTCCTCCGACTTCATGGAGCTCGCCAAGCGCCGCGCGCTGGTGGATCCCCTGACGGAGGTGCGGTTGTTCTACCTGGTGCCCGCCATCGCCGTGGCCCGCGGGAACCCCGAGGGGATCCGGTCCCTCGAAGACCTGGCGCGGCCGGGGCTTCGGGTCGGGATCGCCCGCCCCGAGACGGTGTGCGTCGGCCTCTACGGAGTCGAGGCCCTGGAGCGCAGCGGGCTGGCGGAGCGCGTGCGGCCCAACATCGTCAACTGGGCGGAGTCCTGCGAGAAGACCGCGCAGATGCTCGCTCTGGGCCTGGTAGACGCCGTACTGGGCTGGGACGTGTTCGACGACTGGGACCCGGCCCGCATCGAGACCGTGCCGTACCCGCCGGAGAGGGTGCCCCGGATCGGATACGCGCCGGCCGCGGTCTCGGTCTTCGCGCGGGAGCCGGACCTCTCCCGGCAGTTCCTCGCCTTCCTCTCCGGGCCGGAAGGCCGGGAGGCGTTTCGCCGCCACGGCTACCTGGCGGTCCTCGAGGATGCCAGGGCTCTCGCGCGCCCGGACACGCCGGTGGGCGGGGAGTTCCCGCTTCCCGGGGGATGGAGATGAGCCTGCGCCGGGGCGCGTTCTCGGCCGTTCTCGGGGCCGCCGTGCTCGCTGCCCTGGCCGTGGTGGGCACGATCCTCTTCTCCCAGTTGGGCCAGACCGGCCTCCAGGGGCCCTTCGGGGCGCTCGCCCAGCCGCAGATCCGGCGGGCGGTCCTGCTGAGCCTCGGCACGTCGACGTTCGCCTCCGTGCTGGCCCTGCTCCTGGCCGTGCCGGCCGCCTACGGCCTGGCGAGGTCCCGTTTCCCCGGGTCCGCCGCCCTCGACGTGGTCCTGGACCTCCCCATCGTCCTTTCCCCGGTGGCCCTGGGCGTCTCCTGGCTGCTGTTCTTCGGCACCCCCTCCGGGCGGTGGATCGAGACGCACCTCCTGCGCTTCGTCTTCGAGGTGCCGGGCATCGTACTTGCCCAGTTCACCGTGGCCCTGGCCCTCTCCATCCGGGTGCTCAAGGCCTCCTTCCAGGCCGTGGACGTGCGCTACGAACAGGTGGCCCGCTTCCTCGGATGCACCCCTGCCGGGGCTTTTCGCCGCGTGACCCTCCCGATGGCGCGCCGAGGGCTCCTCGCCGCGTTCATCCTGGGCTGGGCGCGGTCGGTGGGGGAGTTCGGGGCCACGGTGACCCTGGCCGGAGCGGTTCCGGGCAAGACCGAGACCATCCCCGTGGCCATCTACCTGCGGCTCGCGTCGGCGGACATCCCGGGGGCGGTGGCCTTGATCCTGCTGCTCTCGGGCACCGGCCTGCTCGCCCTGGCGGCGGTGCGACTCCTCGGGGAGGCGCGGTGATCCGCTGCGAAGGACTCTGCGTCCGCTTCGGCTCCTTCCGGCTGGAAGAAGTCGACCTCGCGGTGGAGGCGGGGGAGAGCTTCTTCGTCCTCGGGCCGTCCGGTGCCGGCAAGACCCTGCTTCTCGAATCGCTGCTGGGCGTGCGGCCCCTGGAGAGCGGCCGCGTGCTCCTGGACGGCCGGGACGCGACCCGCCTGCCGCCGGAGGCCCGCAACGTGGCGTACGTGCCGCAGGACCTGGCCCTCTTCCCCCACCTCTCGGTGCGCGAGAACGTACTCTTCGGGCTCCGGGCCCGGGGACTGAGCCCGCCGGACCTCTCCGAGCGCCTCTCCCGTTGGGTGGAGCTGCTCAACCTCTCCCCGGTGATCGACCGACGAGACACCGCCACCCTGTCGGGGGGGGAGCGCCAGCGGGTGGCTCTCGCCCGGGCCCTGGTGACCGAGCCCCGGGTGCTCTTCATGGACGAGCCCTTCTCGGCCCTGGACGCATCGCTGCGCCGGCGCCTCCAGCTCGAATTCCGGGAGCTTCAGCGCCGCCTGGGCCTGACCCTGGTCCAGGTGACCCACGACCCGGAGGAGGCCTTCCTCATGGCCGACCGCATGGCGATCCTCATGGGGGGGCGGATCGAGCAGACGGGGCGGCCGGCCGCCTTGTACAACCGCCCCGCCACCCTCCGGGTCGCGCGGTTCCTGATGCTGCAGAACCTCTACCCCGCCCGGGTGGGCTCGAGGACGGAGGAAGGCCGGCGCCGCCTCGAGGTCGAGGGCGGAGGAGTCTCGTTCGAGGCCGTGGCGTCGGAGGAATTCCCGCAGGGCAGCCGCGTCACGGTCGGCATCCGGCCCGAGGAGGTGATCCTCGTCCGGCCGGACCGGGAGCCGGACGACCCTCGGCGCCCGAACCTGCACCGGGGGACCGTGGAAAGCTGGGTGGACCTCGGGCATTACCGCCTGGTGCGACTTAGCCTCGGCGACCTGGCCCTGGACGCCTGGCTCAACATCCGGGCGGCCCGGGAGTATCCGATGGAGGCGGGGGCACAGGTCTGGTTCCACGTGCGGCCCGGGAGCCTGTGCCTCCTGCCGCCGGAGTGAACCGGAGTCCGATCGCCTTCAGTCGTCGTCCCCGTCGTCGTCCCCGTCGTCCTCCTCGTGGTCGTCCCGATGGCGCTCGCGCTCCCGCTCGGAACGGTGCCGCCGTCCCTCCCCGTCGTCGTCGCCTCCCCCGTGACAATCGTGGCAGCGCCCGGGCCCCCCACCCCACCCGCGTTCGAGCTCGTGGCACCGCCGGCAGACGGCTCCGAACCGCCGCAAGTGCTCGTGTCCCCGTGCCCCGTGCCGCCACCGGGAGCCCTGGGGCTCGCGAGCCCCCTCGGGGCCGAAATGACACAGCAGGCAGTCCGAGGCCTCGTCGTGGCAATCGGCGCAGGAGATGGGACTGCGCCCGTGAAACTTCGCGCTCGCAGGGTCGAGCCAAGCCCTGCCGGTCGGGTGCGGCGTCACGCCGGAAGCACCCGCTGAACCGGCGGCGAGCAAGACGAACGCCACTCCGAAAGCTACGGCGGCCTGGATCATGGTCCTCACCTCCTTCACGGCCCACCCCACCCCTTCGTCATCGACGCCGACGCTCCACGCCGAAGGCCGCCGGGAGGCTCGGCCCGAAAGCGGCCCGCGCCGCCGCCAGGAAGTCCTCGGGGAGTGGGGCCTCGACACGTACCTCCACCCCGGATGCGGGGTCTCGAAAGGACAGGCTGCGGGCGTGGAGCATCTGTCGCGGGACCGGGCGCCCCCCGACTTCGGCACACCCCCCGTAGCGGGCGTCGCCGACGATCGGGCACCCCTCCCCGGCGAGGTGGACCCGGATCTGGTGGGTACGCCCCGTGCGCGGCCGGGCCTCGACCAATGCGTACCCCTTCGAGCGAGCCAGAACCCGGAAGGCCGTCTCGGCCCGCATGCCCCCGCTGCGCACGGTGAGGATGCGGTCCCCCGCGGCCTCCTTCAGGTGGGAGACCACTTCGAAACGCTCGCGGGGGGTGCCTTGCACCAGGGCGAAATAGACCTTCTCGACCCGGCGGTGGCGGAAGTCATCCAGGAGCGCCCGGCTGAACTCGCGGTTCCGGCCGAGGAGCAGGACGCCGGAGGTGTCCTTGTCGAGACGGTGCAGCAGGGTCAGGGGAGCGCCCAGCGCCCGCTCCGCCAGCAGGGCGGCGTGGACGCGGCCCGGGTCCCGGGTGGGTCCCGAGGGGATGCCGGCGGGTTTGTCCACGGCGAGGCAGTGCTCGTCGCGGAACAAGACCCCGAGGGCGGAGGCGGGAGCCTCCGGCACCGCAGGGGGCCGCAGGACCCGCACGTGCTCCCCGGCGCGGAGCAGGCGGGACGCCATGGGTTCCAGCCTTCCGTCCACCGAGACCCGCCGCGAGTCCACGAGTCGCTTGGCCTGCTTCCGGCTCACGCCCTCGAGGGCGCCCACGAGGAAGAGGTCCAGGCGCAGCCCCGCTTCCCGCCGGCCCACGACCAGCGCCTCGACCCTCCCTCCGGTGTCCGGCTTCCCCGTCCTTGCCAAGCGGTCTCCCCGCGATTGGACCCTGCCTCCCGAGCCGAACCGTAGCATAATCGCGCCGAAGGAGAGTGTCATGAGAACGATCCGCCTGCACAAGGGAGCGCAGGGGCGCCTGGCCCTGGGCCACCGCTGGGTCTTCTCCAACGAGATCCAGGACTTCGACCGTTCCATCCCCCCGGGGGACGACGTGCGGGTGGAGGACGCATCGGGCCGACTCCTGGGCAGCGGGACCTTCAGCCCGTCGAGTCTCATCTCGGTGCGCCTCCACTCCCTGCGGAGAGAGGAGCCCCTGGGGCCGGAGACGATCGCCGGGAGGATCCGCGACGCCTGGGAGAAGCGGTGCGAGTGGCTCGGCCGGGAGGGTGCGGAGTCGTGCCGCGTGGTCTTCGGGGAGGCCGACGACCTGCCGGGGTTCGTGGCGGACCGGTACGGGGACGTCTGCGTCGTGCAGGTTCTGACAGCCGGCATGGAGCGCCGGACCGACTGGGCCCTGGACGCCCTGGAGGCGACGCTCGAAACCCGGGGGATCGTGCTGCGTAACGACGCGACGGCCCGGGAACTGGAGGGCCTGCCCCTCGGCGTCACCCTGGGGCGCGGAGAGGTTCCGGAGCGGGTGGTGTTCACCCTCCACGGCCTGCGGTTGCTGGCGGACCCCTGGGGCGGGCAGAAGACGGGCTTCTTCCTCGACCAGCGGGAGAACTACCGGCTCCTCGAGCGCGTGGCGGGCGGAGGGAGGGTTCTGGACGCCTTCTGCTACTCCGGGGCGTGGGGGCTCCACGCGGCGCGTTGGGGGGCCCGGCAGGTCGTCTTCCTCGACGGTTCCGAATCCGCGCTCGGCCTCGCCCGGAAAAACGCCGAGGCCAACGCCGTCGAGGGAGCGGCCTTCGTGCGCGCGGACGCCCTCGAGTACCTCAAGGCACAGAGCGAGGGGGAGGGCTTCGACGTCGTGGTGCTCGACCCTCCGGCCTTCGTGAAGTCCCGGCGCCGGGTCCCGGAGGCCCTGAAGGGCTACCTCAACCTGAACAAGTGGGGGCTTCGGTGCGTGCGGCCGGGCGGCTACCTCGTCACCTGCAGCTGCAGCCACCACGTGCGCCCCGAGGTCTTCGTGGAGACGGTGGCGCGGGCGGCCCGGGAGGCGGGCCGGGAGGTCCGCGCCATCGGTTCCGGCCGCCAGGCCCCGGACCACCCGTGGATCCCGGCCATGCCCGAGACCGCCTATCTCAAGGCGCTGCTCCTACGGGTGGAGTAGGGGTTCGACCGGAAGGCTACCCGGAACGCCCTCGGTCCCGCGCGGACGGCCGCCGAGCGGACACGGTCCCTCCCCGCCTCGTCCGATCGTGGCTTTCCTCGGCGGACAAACGCCCCTCGAGCACGCACCCCTGCGCCCCCGGCTCGCAGGGTTCCTCCCGCAGGGCGCACCGTCCCCCGTCGTCGTGGGGGCAACCCCAACCGCTCACGCCGCCTCCAGCTCCCCGCGGAGCCGGCGCACGCTCTCGGCCACACCGTCCAGGCCGTCGACCCGGCCGCACCAACGCCCGAGGTTGACGGCGAGGTTGGCCAGCAGCGTCCGGCACGCGGCCCGGGACAGCCGCTCTCCGGCCGCCACGTCGGCTGCCAGGGCTTCCGGGAGCCCGGCAAACACCTCTCCGAGAGCCCCCAGGAACTCCACCCCCCGCTCCAGGTGCGCCGCCTCCGCCTCCAGGGCTGCCCGCACCTCGTCGGGGCCGGCATCGGCCCGGGGATACAGGGCGGCGTCCAGCCGGGCTGCCTCCAGGAAGTCCGCGGCCAGCCTCTCGAATCCGCCCGACGGGCGCCCGCCGATGGCCGAGACCTTGGCGACGAGAGCCGCCGCGCCCGACAGGGTCACCAACGCGAGGGCCCCCCCGGCCGGCGTCGGCCGCCGCCGGGCGAGGGCTTCGATCCAGGGTCCGAGATCCCAAGGTTCCACGTCGTCCCCCTTCGCCTGTGCGTTTCGGCGCCGCGAAGGCCGCCTCAAGGAAGGGCGGCGCCAGGCCGATCCGTTGTCCGGAACCCGCTCCAAGGAGGTGTGCGGTGCCGGTCAAGGAGGCCACGGTCAGTTTCGCCCCCGACGGGGGGCGATGTCACGCGTGCGGACATCCCCATCTCGCGAACAGCGCCCGAAACCGGGGCGCCGACTGCCTGTGGTACGCCTACTGCCCGTCCTGCGGGACGGTCGAGGAACTGGCGGCCATCCCGGCGTGGTTCGGAGGGGACCTCCCCCCCCCGCCGGACATCGACCTGCACTGAGCGCTGCGCAGGACTCGTCCACCCCACAACCCTCTCGCTCGGAGCCACGATGGACAAGGACACATTCCACAAGATCCTCGCCGCGGCGATGCGGACCGACGCCAGCGACATACACCTCAAGGTCAGCACGCCCATCCTGCTCCGGGTGAACGGGGTCCTGCAGGAGGTGAAGAGTCCTCCCCTGTCCGCCGAGGACACACGCAAGGTGGCCGAAACCATCCTCGAGGGAGCCAATCCCCCGGTCACCCTGGACCGCCTCCAGGAGTGGGACGGGTCCTACTCCCTGTCGGGGGTCGGGAGATTCCGGGTCAACATCTTCCGACAGCGCAACAGCTACGCCACCGTGCTGCGGGTGATCCCCTTCGACGTCCCCACCTTCGAGAAACTGGGCCTCCCTCCCGTGCTCCGGGACATCGCCATGGAGGAGCGCGGCCTCGTGCTCATCACCGGGGTGACGGGCAGCGGCAAGTCCTCAACCCTCGCCGCCATGATCGACCACATCAACGAGAGCGCCCGCTACCACATCATCACGATCGAGGACCCCATCGAGTTCATGCACCGCAACAAGAAGAGCTCCATCAGCCAGAGGGAGATCGGCATGGACACGCCCGGCTTCAACGTCGCGCTGCGGGCCGCGCTTCGCCAGGACCCCGACATCATCCTGGTGGGCGAGATGCGCGACACCGAGACCATCGACATCGCGCTCAAGGCGGCCGAGACGGGCCACCTCGTGTTCAGCACGGTGCACACCACCGATGCGGCCAAGACCATCAACCGCCTCATCAGCGTGTTCCCGTCCGACGAGCAGAACATGGTGCGGATCCGGCTAGCGGAAAACCTGAAGGCGACGGTGAGCCAGCGCCTCATGAGCCGGAAGGGCGGCAGGGGAAGGGTCGCGGCCCTGGAGATCCTCCGGATGACGAAGCACCTGGAGGAGTGCATCAAGGACCCCCACAAGACCCACGAGGTGAAGGACGTGATCGAGGCGGGGCGCGACAACTACGGCACCCAGTCCTTCGACCAGCACCTCATGCAGTTGTTCAACGAGGGGATCATCGACTTCGACGTGGCGCGCTCGGGAGCCACGAACCCGTCCGACTTCGAGCGCGCCGTGCTGCTGAACTCGGGAGGGGCGATCCCGGCGCACTGACGCCGGGCGTTCAGCTCCGGTGGCCCCCGAAGAGGGCCTGGATCCACTCCTTCCAGCCGCCGTGGCCCGGCCCGTCCGGGCACGGCGGGAGACCCTCCACGATGCGCCGAAGGGCCTTCTTCTGCTCCCGGTCCAGACCGCTGGGCGTTGCCACCCACACCTGCAGGTAGACGTTGCCGCGCGTGCGCCGTCGGCCGAGCACCGGCAGGCCCTTGCCTTCGAGCACCTTGACCGTACCGGACTGCTCCCCCTCGGCGATCTCCACCCGCAGCGCCGAGCCGTCGGGCGCGGGAATCTCGACGCTTCCCCCCTCCACGGCCCTCAGGAAATCGACCCGGAGCGGGGCGAACAGGTCAGCGCCGCGTCGTTCGTAGAGCGAGTGCTCCTCCTCCCGGAGCACGATGTAGAGGTCACCCGGCACTCCGTCGGCCACCTCCTCGCCCTCGCCCTCGACACGCAACTGCTGACCGTCCTCCACTCCGGCCGGGATTCGAACCTCCACCACCTTCTCGGCCCGATAGACGCCCTGTCCCTCGCAGCGCTCGCACGCCCGCTCGATCCTCTTCCCGGCACCGCCGCAGGCCGGGCACGGCTGGGTCGTCTGGAAGGTCGCGAACCCCTGCCGCAGCACCTGGGTGACAGCCCCCCGACCGCCGCAGCTTTCGCACTGGCGCACGTCCGCGGGACTCGCCGCCCCGCTCCCGGCGCAGTCGGGGCACGGGGCGGGCTTGCGGACCTTGATCTTGCGCGTCGCCCCGAGGGCGACTTCCTCCAGGGTGATGCCCATCTCGTGGCGCAGGTCCCGCCCGCGGCGCACCCGGCGGCCGGGCCGGCCGCCGAACCCGAACCCCAGGTCGCCGAAGACGTCGCCGAAGGCCGAGAAGATGTCCTCGAAGCCCCGGAAGCCGTGGTGCACCCCCCGCGCCTGCAGGCCCTCCTCCCCGTATGCGTCGTAGAGCCGGCGCTTCTCCGGGTCGCTCAGCACCTCGTAGGCCTCGGCGAGCACCTTGAACTTCTCCTCCGCCTCCCGATTGCCGGGGTTGCGGTCGGGGTGGTGCTGGAGGGCGAGCTTGCGGTAGGCCTTCTTGATCTCGTCGGGGCTGGCGTCGCGCCCTACGCCGAGCGCCCCGTAGTAGTCCTTCCCCATGGGTCTCCTCCAAGCGGGAACCGAGGGCGCCCTTCATAAAGATCCGGGGCGGGGGTGTCAAGATGCGAGACCCGGGTGGCGACATCCGGGCCTTTCCGCAGCGGCGAGGGTGGAGCGGCAGGGGCGAGGGCTACGCCGAGTCGAGGACCTCCAGGCGGCGCCGCGAGCGCAGGTTGCGCTCCTCTTCCCGGTCGATGTCCCGGAGGGTCCGGTCCACGAAGGCCAGGTGCTCGTGGGCCGCGCCACGGGCCCTCTCCTCGTCTCGCGCCAGGATGGCGTCGAACAACTCGCCGTGCTGGCGCAGCAGCACCTCCCGCACCCCCTCCCGGGTGTAGAGGCGGTCCCGGGAGGAGACGATGCCCCGACGGAGCAGGTCGAACAGGCCGCGCATGATGTGCAGGAGGACCGCGTTGTGGGCCGCCTCCGCGATGGAGAGGTGCAGATCGGCATCCGCCTCCGCCTCGGCTACGGGATCCTCCCGGCGGTGCGCCTGCTCCATGGCCTCGAACCGCCGCTGCAGGATCTCCCGGTCGGCGTCCGTTGCCCGGCGCGCGGCGAAGTAGGACGAGATCCCCTCGAGGGCGAGGCGGAACTCCAGCAGGTCGTACACCGTCTCGGGGTGGCGCTGGAACACCTGGAGCAGCGGATCGGTGAACACCGGAGCCACGATGGCCGCCACATAGGTGCCCCCGCCCTGCCGCGTCTCCACCAGCCCCATGGTCTCGAGCTTCTGCAACGCCTCCCGCAGGGAGGGCCGCGAAACCTCGAGCCGCTGGGCGAGCTCCCGTTCCGGGGGCAGCCTCTCCCCCGGCTTGAGGGTGCCCTCCAGGATGCGCGCCTCCAACTGCTCCACGATGGCGTCGGAGATCTTGGGCGACTTCACTCGGTCGAAGGCCATGGCGACTCCTCAGTTTTGGTCATACCGTTTTTGTTTCATAGCACGCACGGGCGCTGCTGTCGAGAGAGGCGCGCTGCCCGTACCAACATATTCCTCGAGAAACCAAACAAAGTCCCTTGACATCGTCTCAAACCCTGGTTTAAGAGACCTGGTCAGATCAATTGACCACACGTCGTCTTGCCTCCCCGACACGCGGCTGTACACTCGTCGGAAACGTCCCGGCGGGTCCCGCACCCAACCCAATCCGAGGAAGTGGAGGAGCCATGCGAAGAGGAAGAATCCTGACCGGTCTCGCCGTCCTGGCCACGCTCTGCCTCGCCGCCGCGCCAGCGGTGGCGCAGGAGAAGAAGCAGCGGGAGAAGTTCGGTGCCGACAAGCGACACGAGCAGGTGGAGAAGCTCAAGGTCAAGACCAGCGACGAGAAGATCCGGTGGAAGATGGTCATGCCCTGGTCCAAGGGCCTCCTCTTCTACGACATGTGCCAGCACTTCGCCGACACGGTGCGCCTCGCCTCGGGCGGGCGGCTCGAGATCAAGCTGTTCAGCGCCGGCGAACTCGTGGGGGCGATGGAGAGCTTCGACGCGGTGAGCAAGGGTTCCGCCGACGTCCTCCACGACTGGCCGGGGTACTGGAAGGGCAAGGACGAGGCCTTCGTGGCCTTCGCCTCCGTGCCCTTCGGGCTCGACGCCGAGGGCTACAACATCTGGCTCTACGAGCGCGGCGGGCTCGAGATGATGCAGGAGCTCTACGGCAAGTTCAACATGCACGCCCTGCCCGGCGGCAACGGCGGCCAGGAGATGGGGCTCTTCTCCAACAAGCGTGCGACCAAGATGGCCGACTTCAAGGGCATGCGGGTGCGCACCCCGGGCTGGTACATGGACATCCTCACGCGCCTGGGCGCCAGCGTCACCCCGCTGCCGGGCGGCGAGATCTACCTGGCCCTGGAGCGCGGCGTGATCGACGCGGCCGAGTTCAGCTCTCCGGCGATGAACTACCCCATGGGTTTCGACGAGATCACCAAGTACGTGATCCAGCCCGGCGTCCACCAGCCCTCGGTGCAGTGTGCCCTGGCCTTCAACATGGACGCGTGGAACAAGCTTCCCGAGGACCTGAAGTGGATCGTGGACACGGCCGCCAAGGAGACCCAGCTCTGGTCCAACGCGTGGCAGGAGAACCTGAACATCGAGGCGGTGAAGCTCTTCAAGCAGCGGGTTGAGTTCGTGAAGATGGACCCGGAGACCATCAACGAGTTCGCCAAGGTGACCCACGACTACATGGAGGAGCTCAAGGCCAAGTTCCCGTCCGTCAAGAAGGTGATGGACTCCCAGGAGCTCTTCAAGAAGGACTTCGCCGAGTGGCGCGAGGAGCGCAGCGGCGTGACCCCGTGGCCGTACGAGACGTTCGTGAAGGGCAAGCACCTGCAATAGGAGCTTTGACCCCAGCCACTAGATGACTCCGTCTGCCCCGGGGCTCCCGGCCCCGGGGCGGCACCCGACCGGGAGGAGCCGCATGCAGGCCATCAGCCGAGCCGTCGACACCCTCAACGAGAAGGTGGGCTTCCTCACGGCCCTCCTCATCCTCCCGATGGTGGGGGTCGTGGCGTACGAAGTATTCATGCGCTACTTCTTCAACGCCCCGACGATCTGGGGCTTCGAGGCCACGACCTTCATCTACGGGGCCCACTTCATCCTGGGGTTCGGGTACACGCACAAGCTGAACGGCCACGTGTCGGTCGACATCGTCGAGGGCCGCCTGCCCGAGGCCGCGCGGACCCGGCTGCGGATCTTCGCCAACATCGCGATCTTCCTTCCCACCATCGGGTTGGTCACCGTCTGGTCGATTCTCTACGCGCTCACTTCCTGGCAGCAGTGGGAACTCGCCTCCACCTCCTGGGCACCCAGGATCTACCCCCACAAGACCCTGATGGCCCTCGGCTTCGTGCTCCTGTGGCTGCAGGGTCTGGCCAAGCTCCTCCAGGACATCCGCTCCCTCAAGGGCCCCGCGGCCTGACCGCACACAGGAGACGCCTGCCATGAGTGTGGAGATCCTCACCCTCCTGATGTTCGGGACGCTGGTGCTGGCCATCTGCCTGGGGCACCCGCTTGCCGTCACCCTGATGACCGTGGCCGTGCTCTTCGGCTTGATCGACAACGGCTGGAACGTGCCGGCGCTGCTAGACCTGCTGGCGAACAACAACTGGGGCGTGATGCAGAATTACGTCCTGGTGGCAGTGCCCCTGTTCGTGTTCATGGCCCAGGTCCTGGACCGGTCCAAGGTCTCGGAGGGGCTTTTCGACGCCCTTTACGTGGTGCTTGGCCGACTGCGCGGCGGCCTTGGCCTCGCAGCCATCCTCGTGAGCACGATCTTCGCCGCGACGACGGGCATCATCGGCGCCTCCGTGGTGGCCATGGGGCTGATGGCGGGGTCCGCGTTGATCCGCAAGGGCTACGACAAGGGACTGGTATCCGGCATCATCTGCGCCTCCGGGACCCTGGGCATCCTGATTCCGCCGAGCATCATGATCGTGGTCTACGCCGGCCTCACCGGCCTCAAGGAGACGACGGTCGGAAACATGTTCGCCGGCGCGATCTTCCCGGGGCTGCTGCTCTCCGCCCTGTTCATGGTCTACACCTGGCTCATGTGCACCGTGAAGCCGGAGATGGGGCCGCCGATCGCCGAGGAGGAAGTCGGTCGCTACACGACGGCCCAGAAGTGGGGCATGACCCTCAAGAGCTTCGTTCCGCCCTTCGCCCTGATCCTCCTCGTGATGGGGACGATCCTCGCGGGCGTCGCCACGGCGACCGAAGCGGCCGGCATGGGGTGCGTGGGCGCGCTGGTCCTGGCCGCCTTCAGCCGCAAGTTCACCTGGCCGGTGATCCGGGACGCGAGCCTCGCCACGCTGCGCACCACCTGCATGGTCATGCTCCTCTTCCTCGGGGGGAAGGCCTTCAGCGTGGTGTTCCTGAGCATGGGCGGTGGCGACGTGGTGTCGGACCTGCTCCTCGGGCTCGGCAACCGGTGGGTGGCCCTCGGCATCATGATGTTCATCGTCTTCATCCTGGGGATGTTCATCGACTGGGCCGCGATCCTGCTGGTCACCGTACCCGTGTTCACACCCATCGCGATGGATCTGGACTTCAATCCCCTCTGGTTCTCTCTGCTCATGTGCGTCAACCTCCAGGCCTCGTTCCTCACACCGCCCTTCGGGTACGCGCTCTTCTATTTCAAGGGTGTCGCACCAGCCGAAGTGAGCATGCTCGACATCTACAGAGGCATCATTCCCTTCGTCGTGCTCCAGGGCATCGGGCTCCTGCTGTGCGCCCTCTTTCCCGACATCGTCCTGTGGCTGCCTGCCAAGATCTTCGGGGCCGGCTGACCGCTCTGCGAGGTGAACCATGAAATATCCCCGCGTCTCCCCCGACGACATCGCCCGGCTGAAGGAAGTCATCGGCGAGTCCCACGTGTCCACCGGCGAATCCAACCTGGACCTCCACTCCCGGGACGAGAGCTACCACGAGCCCCACCGCCCCGACGTGGTGGTCTGGCCGCAGACGACCGAGCACGTCGTCGCGGCCGTGAAGCTCGCGGCCGAGAAAGGCTACGCCGTCACCCCCTGGTGCGCGGGCACGAGCCTGGAGGGGAATCCCATCCCGGTGAAGGGGGGCATCGTGCTCGACTTCACCGAGATGAACCACGTGCTGGAGATCCGGGAGAAGGACCTCCAGGTGGACGTGGAGGTGGGCATCCAGTACCGGGAACTGAACAACCAACTTCGCCACCACGGGCTGTTCTTCCCCCCGGACCCCGGGGCGTGGGCGGCCATCGGCGGCATGATCGGGAACAACGCCTCCGGCGTACGCACCGTGGCCTACGGCGCGACCCGGGACAGCGTCCTCGGGATGGAGGTGGTGATGGCGGACGGCGAGGTCCTCAAGCTCGGGAGCCACGCCATCAAGAGTTCGTCGGGCTACGACCTCCTGCGCCTCATGGTCGGCAGCGAGGGGACCCTCGGCATCGTCACCAGGGCCACGCTGCGCCTCAAGGGCCTGCCCCCCGAGTACCTCACGGTGGTGGCGACATTCCCCACCATCCACGACGCCTGCGAGGCGGTGAGCGACACGATCCGCTATGGCCTCAACCCGGCCGCCCTGGAGCTCATGGACGAGGCGGTGGTGGCGGAGATCAACAAGGACCAGCAGATGGACCTCGAGGAGAAGGCGATGCTCTTCCTCGAGTTCCACAACGTCAACGAGTCCGCCCTGGCCAGCCAGTACGAGATGGTGGAGGCCGTGCTCCAGGAGCACGGCGCCGCGAAGGTGGAGCGGGGGATCGGGGCCGACGAGCGGGCGAGGCTGTGGGAGGTGCGCCACGGGGCGCTGGAGTCCATCAAGCGCAACCACCCCGGCCAGATGGTGCTGCTCGTGGACACCTGCGTTCCCATCAGCCGCTACGCGGAAATGGTGGACAAGGCCAAGGAGGCCGTGGCGCGAGAGGGGATCAACGGCTTCTTCTGGGGGCACGCCGGGGACGGGAACCTTCACCTGGGCCTCATGTACCACCCCGCCGACGACCAGGCCAAGGCCGCGGTGCAGCGCGTGAACCACGCCGTGGTGGAGCACAGCATCGCCATCGGGGGCACCTGCACGGGCGAGCACGGCATCGGGGTCGGGAAGCTGCCCTTCGTCGCGGCGGAGCACGGGAAGGCCCTGGAGTACATGCGCCGGATCAAACAGGCCCTGGACCCCCGAGGGATCCTCAATCCGGGTAAGATGCTGCCCGAGTGAACGGCTCCTCGGCGCCGTCACCGAGCGTGGAAGCCGGCGGGAGTCCCGTCGGGAGGAGGAAGGAAATGGAACTGGACGGGAAGGTGGCCCTGGTCACCGGGGCGGGCAGCGGCATCGGCAAGGCCATCGCGGAGCGTTTCGCCCGCGAGGGGGCGACGGTGATCGTCAACGACTTCGCCGAGGCGGGCCGGGAGGTCGCGAAGGACATCGGGGGGGTCTTCCTCCAGGCCGACCTCTCGGACCGGAATTCCGTGCGGGACCTGGCCCGCGAGGCGGAGAGCGTCCGCGGGAGGGTGGACGTGCTCGTCAACAACGCGGGGTTCCAACACGTCTCTCCGGTGGAGGACTTCCCGGAGGACGTCTGGGTCAAGATGATCCAGGTGATGCTCGTGGCGCCCTTCCAACTCACGAAGTACCTCGTGCCCGGCATGAAGAAGCGCGGATGGGGCCGAATCGTGAACATCTCCTCGCTGCACGGCGTGGTGGCGAGCCCGTTCAAGAGCGCCTACATCTCTGCCAAGCACGGCCTGCTGGGGCTGACCAAGACCGTGGCCCTGGAGGTGGCGGCCCAGGGCATCACCGTGAACGCCATCTGCCCGGCGTACGTGCGCACCCCCCTGGTGGAGAAGCAGATCGAGGCCCAGGCGAAGACCCACGGCATCGGGCCCGACGAGGTGGTCCAGAGGATCATGCTCGAGCCCGCGGCCATCAAGCGACTCATCGAGCCCGAGGAGGTGGCGGATTTCGCCCTGTTCCTCGCCTCGGACCGGGCCGGCTCCATGACCGGTGCGGCTCACCTGATGGACCTGGGCTGGACGGCTCGCTAGGAGGCACACGGTCATGCGAGCGCTCCTGAAATACGGGACCGAGGGCCTCGCCCTGGACTTTCCCGAGACGCCGGGCTTCCAGGGGGTGATCGCCCCCTCGGAGGCCGTGCCCCTGGAGGACCCGGCCGCAGAAGTGGCGCGAAGCCTCCAGCGGCCCCGCGGGTGCGAAGCCCTGGCGCGGATCGCCGCCGGCCGCCAGAGCGCCTGCGTGGTGGTCAGCGACGTCACCCGGCCGGTCCCCAACCCGCTGCTGCTCGGCCCGATCCTGCAAACCCTGGAGGCGGCCGGCGTCCCCCCGGAGAGGACGCTGATCCTGGTGGCCACCGGCATGCACCGCCCCTCCACACCCGAGGAGCACGAGCGGCTCGTCGGGCCGGACATCGCGGGACGATACCGGGTGGTGGACCATCTCTCCCGGGCCCGGGACGACATGGCGGAGGTCGGCCGGATCGGGGGGAAGGTCCCCGCCCTGGTCAACCGCCTCTACCTGGAGGCCGAGCTCAAGATCCTCACCGGCTTCATCGAGCCCCACATGTGGGCCGGCTACTCCGGGGGGCGCAAGTCGATCCTGCCGGGGATCTCGTCCCTGGAGACGCTCCAGTACATGCACGGCCCGGAGATGGTGGCGCACCCCGGATGCGAGTACGGGCAACTCGAGGGCAACCCCTTCCACGAGGCCGGCCTCGAGGTGATGAGGATGGCGGGGGCGGACTTCGTGGTCAACGTCACCCTGGACACGGCCAAGCGGGTCACGGGGGTGTTTTCCGGCGACCCGGTGGAGGCCCACCTCGAGGGGTGCCGGTTCCTCTCGCGCCACTGCGTCCGGGAACTCGACGCACCCCTGGACTTCATCGTCACCACCAACGCGGGCGCGCCGCTGGACTGCAACCTCTACCAGACGGTCAAGGGAATCACCGGCGCGGCCACGGCGGTGAAACTCGGCGGCGACATCCTCGTCGCGAGCCGTTGCCTCGAGGGGGCGGGGAGCCCGGAGTACAGGGAGATCCTCGAGCGCGTGGACTCGCCGCGCGCGTTCCTGAACCGGATCATGCAGAAGGAGTTCTTCATCCCGGACCAGTGGTGTGCCCAGGAGACCTACCAGGTGATCGTGGACCGCAACGTCTGGATCTACACCGAGGGTTTCACCCCCGAGGAACTGCGCCGCTTCCACTTCCGGCCCGTGGCCGACGTGGGAGAGGGCGTCCGGGCCCTCCTTGAGCGGCACGGCCCCGGAGCCCGCTGGGCGGTGGTGCCGGACGGACCCATGGTGATCCTGAGCGTGCGCGGGGACGCCTGAGCCCCGCCCAGGAGGAGAAGCAGATGCTGCCCCAGATCCGAACCATCCTTTGCGCCACCGATCTCTCGCCCCGCGCACCGGAGATCTTCCGGTACGCGATGGGCCTGGCCCAGAGCTGCGGGGCGAAGATCGTCCTCGTGCACGCCGTGGAGCCCCTGAGCCCCTTCGCGAAGAGCATGGTGGACCTCTACGTCACCAAGGAGCAGAACGAGCAGCTCCACCGACAGGCTTACGACCGCCTGTTGGAGGCGCTGGGCGAGAAGCTCGAACTCTTCTGCCGCGACGAGCTGTGCACCGACCCGCAGGGCCGGGACCGGGTGACCGACATCCGGATCGTGGAGGGACGCCCGTCGGAGGTGGTCGTGGCGGAGGCGGCGAAGGCGAAGGCGGACCTGATCGTGATGGGATCCCACGGGCACTCCGCCGTGGGGGAGATCCTGCTCGGGTCCACGGCGCACCAGGTGACCCTGCACGCGCCGGTTCCCGTGCTGCTGGTGCGTCTCCCGAAGTCCTGATCGCGCGCCGGTTCAGGTCCGGCGCGGCCGGCCCTTGGGGCGGGAGGCACCCGCGGTCGCCACGTACACCACGTGGCGCAATCCTCCGCGTCCGGGGCGCTCGCACGTCACCGTGAAGCCGGCCGCGCGGAGCCTCTTCTCGAACCCCGGGTCGTGGTTCTCCCCCCACACCGCGAATCTTCCCCCCGGCACCAGCGCCGACCGCGTCCTCTCGATGGCGCGGGCCCCGTACACGGGATCTTCCGCCCGGCGGGAACCGCCGTGGGGCCCCTCGTAGAGGTCGAGGATCACCGCGTCGAGGCCGCCGGGGGGGGCCCCCCGGATGACGTCGGCCACGTCGGCCGCCGCCACCGTCACCCGCGGGTCGTCCACCGCGCCGCCGGTCAGCGGGGCAAGGGGGCCGCGGCACCACGCCGTCACCTGGGGGTTGAGTTCGGCCACGAGCACGGCGCCCGACGAGGGAAGCGCGGCGAGCACCGCGCGCAGCGTGAACCCCATCCCGAGCCCCCCCACGAGCACCCTGGGGCGCATCCTGCGCGCGAGGCCGCGGCAGGCGAGATCTCCCAGGGCCGTCTCCGAGCGGTGGGCCGAGCTGGTCATGAGGACCCGCCCGTCCACGGTGATCAGGAAGTCCCGTTCGCCGCGTCGCCGAAGCTCCAGGACGCCCCCGTCGCCGGACACCCGGTCCACGACCTGCCAGGGCTGAGCCAAGAGACGTCCCCTCGCCCGGAGCCGCGGGCCCGCCTCAGCGCGCCCGACGCGGGCGGAAGCGGCGGACCTGGGCAGGAGCCTTCGACGCGTCGCCCGCAGCCTGCCCCAGAGCGGCGGCCGCCGTGGGGGAACGGGAGGCATCCCTGGGCTTGCGGGGGGATGCGGCCTTGGAGCCGCCCCGACCCGGTCCCCGCGGCGGGCGGGGAGGGCGGGCGAACTCCACGTCGCGCCGCGGCGGGGGCACCGCGTAGTCGAACCCCTCGACGGTACGGCGGTCGATCTTCGCACCCAGGGCCCGCTCGATGTCGCGCACCAGCGCCTCGTCCTCCCGCGTCACCAGCGTGAAGGCGTCCCCGGTGCGGGCGGCGCGGCCCGTGCGCCCGATCCGGTGGGTGTAGGCGTCCACGGTGTCGGGGATGTCGTAGTTCACCACGTGGGAGATCGTCGACACGTCGATGCCCCGGGCCGCGATGTCGGTGGCCACCAGGATCTGGAACTCCCCGGCCCGGAAGCCGTCCAGCGCGGCCTGTCGCCGGTTCTGGGAGAGGTTGCCCTGGAGCGAGGTCGCCCGGTACCCGGCCTTCGCCAGCTGCTCCCCGACCCGCTTGGCCCGGTGCTTGGTCCGCGTGAACACGAGCACCGACTCGGCATCGGTGTGCCGCAGCAGTTCCAGCAGCAGCGCGGTCTTCAGGTGCTGCCCCACCGGGTAGAGCGCGTGGGACACCGTGGTGGCCGGCGCCGCGCGGTCCACCTGCACGGTCACCGGCTCCCGGAGGATGTCGTGGGCGAGGCGCCGGACGTCGGCGGGCATGGTGGCGGAGAAGAGCAGGGTCTGGCGGTTGGCCGGAAGGCGCTTGAGGATCCGCCGGACGTCGGGCAGGAACCCCATGTCGAACATCCGGTCGGCCTCGTCGAGGACGACCACCTCCACCTGGCTCAGGTCTATGGTGCCGCGTTCCAGGTGGTCGAGCAGCCTGCCGGGGCAGGCCACCACCACCTCCACGCCGGCCCGGATCCGAGCGATCTGGGGGTTCATGCCCACCCCCCCGTACACCGTCGCGCTCCGCAGGCCGGTGCGGCGGCCCAACGCCTGGAACGCCTCGTGGATCTGCTCGGCGAGCTCCCGGGTGGGAGCGACGATGAGGGCCCGCACCCGACCCCGGCGGCCGTTGATCAGGCGCTGGAGGATCGGGAGCGCGAAGGCCGCGGTCTTGCCCGTACCGGTCTGGGCCAGGCCGAGCACGTCGCGACCCTGGAGCACGGTGGGGATGGAGCGGGCCTGGATGGGAGTGGGCGATGTGTAACCGAGGGACTGCACTCCAGCCGCGATGTGCGGATGGAGGTCGAACGCTTCGAAACTCAATGGTGGTCCTTCTACACGCTTGGTGTGGCTGAAGATGGAGAGCACTTCGGAGGGCTCTGAGGATGGGATTGCGGACTCTACGCGTACCGCCGCAGAACTACAAGGAATTCTTTTCGGCATGAGATTCCTCGCCGGGGAATCGGGCCGGAGACCGGAGCCCCCCGGACGCGGGCCAACGCGCACCATGCCCCGCGCCGCCCGCGCTCGGCTTGTCCGGCCGGCGGTCCCGGTCTATCCTCCCGACCCCACGCCGCCGGGAAGAGCGGCGGGCAGAACCGCTCCTCGAGCCGGAGGAAGACCGCCGTGGACGACCACAAGCTCGAACTGCGCCAGCTGCGCCTCTCCGACTACCCGGACGTGCGCGAGATCATGGACCGGGTGTACCCGATCATCGGCGGCGCGTGGACGCGGGAACAGTTCGCCTCCCAACTCGCCCGGTTCGGGCAGGGGCAGATCTGCATCGAGGACAACGGCAAGGTGGTGGCCGCGGCGATCAGCCTCGTGATCGACTCCGGCAAGGTGGGCGAAACCCACACCTACGCCGACATCATCGGCGACGGTCACCTGAAGAACCACGACCCGTCCGGGGACTACCTGTACGGCATCGACGTGTTCGTGCATCCCGACCACCGGGGGCTGCGGCTGGGGCGGCGCCTCTACGACGCCCGCAAAGAGTTGTGCGAGAAGCTCAACCTGAAGGGCATCCTCCTGGGCGGGCGCATCCCCGGCTACGGGGACCACGCCGACACCATGTCGCCGCGCGAGTACATCGAGATGGTGCGGCGCAAGGAACTCGTCGACCCGGTGCTCACGTTCCAGATCGCCAACGACTTCCACGTCCGCCGCCTCATCAAGGGCTATCTGCCCGAAGACGAACGCTCCCGGGGATGGGCCGTCCTGCTGGAGTGGAACAACATCTACTACGAGGCCAAGGCGAAACTCTTCGGGGCCAAGAAGACCGTGGTGAGGCTCGGCGTGGTGCAGTGGCAGATGCGGCTGTTCTCCTCCCTGGAGGACTTCCTGCGCCAGGTCGAGTTCTTCGTCGACACCGTCTCCGGCTACAACTCCGACCTCGTGCTCTTCCCCGAGTTCTTCAACGCGCCCCTCATGGCGCCCTTCGGGCAGGAGGATCCGGCGGAGGCCATGCGCTCGCTCGCGGACCACACAGAGCCGATTCGCGAGGAACTGGTGCGCATGGCGCTGGCCTACAACATCAACATCGTGGCAGGCAGCCTTCCCGAGTACCGGGACCAGAAGCTCTACAACGTGTCCTTCCTGTGCCGCCGCGACGGAACCTGGGACTCCCAGTACAAGCTCCACATCACTCCGGACGAGTCCCATTACTGGGGCCTCCAGGGCGGGGACGCCCTCCGGATCTTCGACACCGACATCGGGAAGGTCGGCATCCTGATCTGCTTCGACGTGGAGTTCCCGGAACTCTCGCGCTACCTCGCCGACCAGGGGATGAACGTGCTGCTCGTCCCCTACTGGACCGACACGAAGAACAGCTACCTGCGGGTGCGGCGGTGCGCCCAGGCCCGGGCCATCGAGAACGAGTGCTACGTAGCCATCTCCGGGAGCGTGGGGAACATCCCCCGGATCGAGAACATGGACATCCAGTACTCCCAGTCCGCCGTGTTCACCCCCTCGGATTTCGCGTTCCCCCACGACGCGACGGCCGCCGAGGCCACCCCCAACACCGAGATGACCCTGATGGTGGACCTCGACCTCGAACTCCTCAAGGAGCTGCGCCAGCAGGGCAGCGTGCGCAACCTCAAGACCCGGCGGCTCGACCTCTACAACCTGGTGTGGCTCCGGGACGGGGGGCGGTAGGGCCCTCAGGCCCCCTGCGTCGCCTCCGGAAGGAGGCATGCCGCCGCCTCGTCCTCGCCGGCCCACTCCCCCACCAGCCTCTCCTCGTAGATGTACTCGGTGAGGCGCCGGCCTACCTCCTCGGGGTTGACCTTCAGACGCGCCACGCCCGACGCCAGCGCCGCCCGGGCCACGGCCTCGGCCACCGTGGGAGGCACGGTGAAGTCCATGGCGTCGGGAATGATGCGGTCGGGGCTGAGGCGGTCGGGGGCCACGGCCTCGGCGATGGCCCGGGCGGCGGCCACCTTCATCCCCTCGTCGATCCGGGTGGCCCTCACGTCCAGGGCACCGCGGAAGATGCCGGGGAAGGCGAGGCAGTTGTTCACCTGATTCGGAAAGTCGCTGCGGCCCGTGGCCACGATCCAGGCGCCCGACTCCTTCGCTTCACGGGGCAGGATCTCCGGCACGGGGTTGGCGAGTGCGAAGACCACGGATCGCTCCGCCATGGTCGCCACCATGCCGGGCGTCAGCGCCCCGGCCACCGAGAGCCCGATGAAGACGTCGGCCCCCTGGACGACCGAGGCCAGGTCTCCCTTCCGGCCGTCCGGGTTGGAGCGCTCGGCCACCTCCGCCTTGTACGGATTCATGCCCTTCTTGCGGCCCCGGTAGAGGGCTCCGGCACGGTCGCACACCACGACGTCCCGGGCGCCGGCGTCGAGGAGCAGCTTGGTGACCGCGAGGGAGGCGGCCCCGGCTCCGTTCACCACGATGCGCACGCCGGCAAGCGGCGTCCCGCGGAGCTTCAGGGCGTTGAGCATGCCGGCCACCGTGACCACCGCGGTGCCGTGCTGATCGTCGTGGAAGACCGGGATGTCCAGGACCTCCTGCAGGCGAGCCTCCACCTCGAAGCAGCGCGGCGCCGCGATGTCCTCCAGGTTGATGCCGCCGAAAGCCGGGGAAAGGTGCTGAACCGCCCGGACCAGCTCGTCCACCTCCTGGGTGGCGAGGCAGAGCGGGTAGGCCTCCACCCCCCCGAAGGTCTTGAAGAGGATGGCCTTGCCCTCCATGACGGGCACCGCCGCCCACGGGCCGATGTTGCCGAACCCCAGCACCGCGGAGCCGTCGGAGACCACGGCCACGAGGTTGCGCTTGGCCGTGTAGTCGTACACGGCCGCCGGGTCTCGCATGATCTCCCGGGCAGGCTCCACCGCGGCCTTGGGGGAGTACAGATCTACGAAGATGTGCTCATCGCGCAGAGGGATCTTGACCGCCATCTCCACGCACCCGTGGTACTTGCGGTGCAGGTCGAGGGACTCGGCGTCCACCCCGGTGCCCCGCCGCACCCGGCCCCGGGGGGACGACTCGTACCACGCTCCCTCCCCCTCGTAGAGGAAGCGTCGCAGGCGTTCCGCGATCTCCCCCTGCGGGGGCCGCTCGCCGGCCAACCCGGTCTGCACCGCTGCCTGGGCCACGGCCTCGGCGATCGCGGGGCCCACGGACAGGTCCAGGGGATCGGGCAGGATGCGGGCGGCTGAGAGCTTTCGCCGGGGCACCATGTCGGCGATGGCACGCACGGCGGCGTTGAACATGGCGTTGTTGATGTCTCGCACCCGGGCGTCGAGACAGCCGCGCATGAAGCCCGGGCTCACCGTGGAGGAGCGGATCTGGACGGGAAAGACGCTCGTGCCCGAGGCGTACACGGCGGCTCCGGCCGCCTCCGCCTCCTCCGGGCCGATCTC
>CAZGRT010000190.1:0-2763 GCA_964528225.1 uncultured Thermodesulfobacteriota bacterium
GCTATTTGTGATGGACTTAGCATGATGTGGGTAAAGGTGGGTAAAGGTGGATAAGGGAAGGGAGACCTTTCGGCCTCCCGGAGCCAAGATGCGTGGATGCGAGATCCCCGCAGCCCGCCCCCTTTTTGGGGGCAGGTGAGGAGAACTTAGAGAGAAATGACTTCCCCAATTGGGGGGGCGAGGTGGACGTGGCGCTGCGTGACGACTCCACCGGCTAGACGGGGGTCGAAGGTTGCCACCCATGCGGCGGGGTGGAAGTGGTGGACCAATGCGGCATAGAGCCACACTGCCCAGACCTGGGGGGCGCTGGCGAGCAGGCGGGCCGCCCTGGCCACCGCTCCGCGGTCGAGCCCCTCCCAGGTGAGGCGCAGGTTCTCGACGTCCCTGGCGAAGGCGCGCTCCACCGGGTCGGGCCCGTGGGCCTTCGCGAAACGCTCCACGGTCGTCCGGCGGTGGAGTCGTTCGGCGCGCAGGAGGGACTGGTAGGCGGGGTACCCCTCGTACCCCAGCGACTGCACCGCGCGGATCACCGTGGACTCGCTCACGCCGCAGCGCTCCCCGAGCTTCCGCGCCGAAAGGTAGGTGATCTCGTCCCCGTGGGACCGGAGATAGGAGAGGACCCGCCTTCGCGGCGAGGGGCGCAGCGAGGCGACGTGCCGGCGTTTCTCCCTGGTGCGGGGAGGTTCCACGAAATCCGGCTCCTCCGGGCTCCGGGGCCCGGTCTCAGGCGTCGGCGGAGAAGTCCTCCGACCGGTGGGCCCGCGCCGCTTCTCCCGCCTCGAAGCCGAGCGCCAGGGCCTTCCGGTTGGCTTCCTCGGTGCCCCGGGGAACCCTCGCCAGCACGGCTGCCTCCAGGGCGGGAAGCGAAACCGTTCCGACGGCGCCGGCGACCACGCCGAGGGCGGCGATGTTGGCGTACAGGTCCTTCCCGAGGGCTTCCCTCACGAGCCTCGTGATCGGGACGACGAGGGCTGCCGAGGTGGGCGGGTTGGGCACGCCGTCGGCGTCCACGATGAGGGTGCCCTCGTACTTGAGGTCGTGGAAGTACCGGTCGCAGGCCTCCTGGGTCATGGCGAGGAGCACGTCGAGGCGCTGCGCCTTCGGGTAGTGGATGGGCTCGTCCGAGATCACGACCTCGGCCTTGCTCGCGCCTCCCCGTGCCTCCGGCCCGTAGGACTGGGTCTGGGCGACGAACCGGGCCTCGTGGAGCCCGGCGGCCTCGGCCAGGATGACGCCGGCCGTGATCATCCCCTGGCCCCCGGACCCCGCCAGGCGGATGTCGGTCCTCACGGCCGCCCCTCGCAGGAGGAGGTCCCCCTCATGCCGCCCCTCCCGACTTCTCCCGGAGGCGGGCGTACTCCGCGGTGTACTCCGGGGCGCTTCGTTCCACGAGAACGCCCGTCACGATCCGGCCGTCCAGTTCCTCAGGGGAGCACTGTTCCGCCTTCTCGACGGCGAGCGCGCTGTCCCGCTGGAGGCGCATGATGTCCACGGCGCTCCCCAGGCGGTTCCTTCTCCCGTAGCAGGTGGGGCACCCGGCGATGGCCTCCACCACGGAGAAGCCCTTGTGCTCCAACCCGCGGCGCAGGAGCGTCTCCAACTCCCGGACGTGGAAGGTGGTCGAGCGCGCCACGAAGGTGGCGCCGGCGGCGGCCGCGAGGCGGGCCACGTCGAAGGGCTGCTCGAGGCTCCCCTCGCTCGCGGTGGTGGCCCGCGCGCCCAGGGGCGTGGTGGGGCTCTGCTGGCCTCCCGTCATCCCGTAGATGAAGTTGTTGACGATCACCGCCGTCAGGTCGATGTTGCGACGGCACGCGTGGATGAAGTGGTTGCCGCCGATGCCCACGGCGTCCCCGTCGCCCATCATCACCACCACCTGGAGCCGGGGCTTCGCGAGCTTGATCCCAGTGGCGAAGGTGAGGGCGCGGCCGTGAGCCGTGTGCAGCGTGTTGAAGTCCACGTACACGGGCGCACGGCTCGAGCAGCCGATCCCGCTCGCCAGCACCACGTCGTCCTTCTTCCACCCCAGGGAGTGGATGGCCCGAAGAAGGGCGCCCAACACGATGCCGTTGCCGCACCCCGGGCACCAGATGTGGGGGAACTTCTTCGCGTAGCGCAGGTACTCGTGGATGATCTCCCGGTTCGAGACCTGCATCAGCGCGCCTCCCGCAGGGCCTTCTGGATCTCCTGGGGGGTGATGAGCTCACCGTCCACCCGGGAGAGTTTGAGAACCTCGGAGCGGCCCCGGGCCACCCGCAGGACCTCCCGGTACACCTGCCCCCGGTTCATCTCGCAGACCACGAGGTAGCGCACGCGGCCCAGGATCCGCTCGAAGGCCGCCCGCGGGAACGGCCACAGCGTCTGGAGCCGCAGCAGTCCCACCCGTCGACCCTGGGCACGCAGCACCTCCACGGCCTCCCGTGCGCTGCGGGCCACGGCGCCGTAGGCGACCACCGCCGCGTCCGCGTCGTCCAGCGCCACGGCCTCGGTCATGCAGATCTCCCGGAAGCCGCGTTCGATCTTCTTGAAGAGGCGATCCGTGCCCTCGAGCACTTCGGTGCGCTTCTCCGTGGGAAAACCCATCCGGTCGTGCACGAGCCCTGTCACGTGGTAGCGGTACCCTTCCCCGAAGGCCGCCATGGGGGGCACGCCGGTGTTGGTCTCCTCGTAGGGGGCGTACCACTCCGGGGGCATGCTGGGCCGGATCCGGTCCACCCGCTCCACCGCGTCGAAGGCGGGCAGGCGGGCCTTCTCCCGCATGTGCCC
>CAZGRT010000191.1:0-5332 GCA_964528225.1 uncultured Thermodesulfobacteriota bacterium
GAGGTACATCGAGGCGTTCCGGGCGGCCTCCAAGTCCTGACCCGCGCTGCGGGCGCCCGCGGCGGAGCCCGGAAGCCCTTGCCCGCGCCCCCGCTTCCGGCCACAATTCCCCCGGCACCCCTGCCGGAGGGATCTCCCTGGACCTTCTCTCCCTGCTGAGGCTCGTCGCGGGCCTCGCGATCCTGATCGCGGGCGCCGAGTCACTGGTGCGAGGCGCCTCGCGAATCGCGGCCGCGGCGGGCATCTCGCCCCTGGTCGTGGGCCTCACCGTCGTCGCCTTCGGCACGAGCTCCCCGGAGCTCGCCGTGAGCATCGGAGCGGGCTTGGCGGGGAGCCCCGACATCGCGGTCGGAAACGTCGTCGGCAGCAACGTCTTCAACGTCCTCCTCATCCTCGGCCTCTCCGCCACCCTCGCCCCCCTGCGGGTCGCCCAGCAGTTGATATGGCTGGACGTGCCCATCATGATCGCGGTGTCCCTGCTGGTCTTCCTGCTCGGCTTGGACGGCGTCATCGGCAGGGTCGAGGGGATCGCACTGCTCGCCGGGGTGCTGGGCTACACGGCCTTCCTGATCCGGACGAGCCGGCGCGAGACAGAGGCCGTGCGGGAGGAGTACGCCCGCGAATTCGCTCCTCCGCCCCGCGCGAGGCGGGCGGTGGGTTGGGTGCGGGACGGGGCCATGGTGGCGGGGGGGCTCGGTGCGCTGGTCCTCGGGGGGCACTGGCTCGTGGAGAGCGCCGTCTCGCTCGCCCGGGGCCTGGGTGTGAGCGAACTCGTCATCGCCCTCACCGTGGTGGCAGTGGGCACTTCGCTCCCCGAACTGGCCACCTCGGTGGTCGCGAGCCTGCGAGGGGAGAGGGACATCGCCGTGGGCAACGTGGTGGGGAGCAACATCTTCAACCTGTTGGCCGTGCTCGGGGCGGCGGCAGCCGTGTCCCCCGCGGGGGTCGCGGTTTCGCCCGCCGCGCTGCGCTTCGACATCCCTGTGATGATCGCCGTGGCGGTGGCGTGCCTCCCCATCTTCACCACCGGCCACCGCATCGACCGCTGGGAGGGCCTGCTGTTCCTCGGGTACTACGGGGCGTACACCGCGTATCTGGTGCTGCGCAGCCTGGGCCACCCCTCCCTGCCCCTGTTCGGGATCGCCTTGGCGGGGTTCGTCCTCCCCCTCAGCGTCCTCGCGCTGGCCACGTCCTTCTTCCGGGCGGCGCGCCGCGGGCCGGAAGCCTGAAGCGAGACCGTCGGTTCCCTTCGCCGTAAGGATCTCCGGCGCCGTTTGACAAAGGGGTCGGTCCCGATACCTTCCGACCCAGGGCGGCCCGCAGCGACGGGGCCGCCCCGAGCCCGCGCGAATCCCGCCGCGACGGAGGAGAGATCGTTCGGATGAAGCGCCGCCGTCCCCCGACGAAGTTCCTGCTCGCCCTGGGGGGGCTGGTCGTCCTCCTCGCGGTGGGCCGCCATTTCGACATCCAGGGGCTCCTGCGGCGCGCCCTCGGGTGGATCGAGGCACTCGGGCCCGCCGGGGCAGCGGCGTTCGTGGGCATCTACGTCGTCGCCTGCGTCCTGTTCATCCCCGGGTCGATCCTGTCCCTGGGCGCGGGGGCGGTGTACGGCGTGGTCCGGGGTTCCCTGCTCGTCTCGGTCGCCTCCACGCTCGGGGCCACCGCAGCGTTCCTCGCGGGGCGCTACCTGGCCCGCGACTGGGTCGCGCGCCGCATCGAGGGCAACGAGCGCTTCCGGGCGATCGACCAGGCGGTGGGGCGCGAGGGTTGGAAGATCGTCGGCCTGACCCGGTTGTCCCCGGTCTTCCCCTTCAACCTGCTCAACTACGCCTACGGGCTGACGCGGGTCTCCCTGCGCGACTACGTGCTGGCCTCTTGGATCGGCATGATCCCGGGCACCGTGATGTACGTGTACCTCGGCTCCCTCGCCGGCAGCCTGGCGACCCTGGAGGCGGGAGGAGGGGGCCGCTCCCCCGTGCAGTGGATGCTCTACGTCATCGGCCTCGCGGCCACGGTGGCGGTCACGGTGTACGTGACCCGCATCGCCAGGGCCGCCCTCGCGCACAGGGTGTGAGGGCGGGCCGCTCGAAACGACGGAGGACCCCCTCTTGGCCGAATACGACTACGACATCGGAATCCTGGGGGGAGGGGCCGCCGGGCTCACGGTTGCCGCCGGCGCCGCGCAGTTCGGAGCCAGGACCCTGCTGGTGGAGAAGACGCAGCGACTGGGGGGCGATTGCCTCCACTACGGCTGCGTACCGTCGAAGACCCTCATCCGGACCGCGGGGGTCTGGGCCCAGGCCCGCCGCACCGGAGAGTTCGGTTTGCCCCGTCTCTCCCTCCCGCCGGTGGACCTGCGCGCCGTCATGGCCCGGGTCCACTCGGTCATCGCGCAGATCCAGGAACACGACTCGCCCGAGCGCTTCTGCCGTCTGGGGGCCGAGGTCCGCTTCGGGGCCCCGCGCTTCCTCGATGCCCACGCGGTCGACGTCGAGGGCGACCGGGTCACGGCACGCAGTTGGGTGGTGGCGACCGGGTCCCGGCCCGCCCTGCCCCCGGTGGAGGGGCTGGACCGCACCCCCTTCTGGACCAACGAATCCGTGTTCGACCAGGAACGCCTCCCGGCCAGGCTCCTGGTCCTCGGAGGGGGGGCCATCGGCCTGGAACTGGCCCAGGCCTTCCAGCGCCTGGGAACGGCGGTCACCGTGGTGGAGTTCCTGGGCCAGATCCTCGGGCCCGAGGACCCCGACGTGGCGGCCGTCCTCCGGGAACGCCTGGAGGCCGAGGGCATGACCATCCTGACCGGAACCAAGGCGGTGCGGGCCGAGGGGGCCGGTCCCGGGGTCCGCCTGACCGTGGGCCCGGCCGACGGCGCGGGCGACGCGCGGGCCCTGAAGGCAGATGCCCTGCTGGTGGCGACCGGGCGGTGGCCCAACGTGGAGGGGCTGGCCCTGGAGGCGGCCGGAGTCCGGTACACTCCCCGGGGCATCCCCACCGATGCCCGGATGCGGACCAACGTGCCCCACGTCTACGCCTGCGGCGACGTGAACGGGGAACTCCCCTTCACCCACGTGGCGGGGTACGAAGGGGGCGTCGCGCTGACCAACGCGGTGCTTCGCCTGCCTCGGAAGGCCGACTACGCCAAGGTGCCCTGGTGCACCTACACCGACCCCGAGGTGGCCAGTGTCGGACTCAACGAGAAGCGGGCCGAGAAGGAGGGCGTCGAGTACCGGGTCCTCGAGTCCCATTTCGCGGACAACGACCGGGCCCTGGCCGAAGGGGAGCCCCACGGCAAGGTGAAGGTGCTCGTCGACCCCGGGGGCAAGCTCCTCGGCTGCCAGATCGTCGGGTCCCGCGCGGGGGAGCTCATCCACGAGTGGGTTGCAGCCCTCGCCGGGGGCGTGAAGCTCTCGACCCTCGCCGGGGCGGTCCACGTGTACCCGACCCTGTCCGAGGCCTCCAAGCGGGCGTCCGGCGACTACTTCGCCGAGAAGCTCTTCAGCGACCGCACCAAGGGGGTCCTGCGCCTCCTCTTCCACCTCAAGGGCAGGGCATGCACGCCCTCCGGAGCCGGCGCCGACGAGGCGTGAGCGAGCCAGCCCGCACGGCGGGCAGGGTTTACGGGGGGGCTCCTGCCTCGCGGCCTTCCTGTGGTACCGTCTGCGCGTCCCGGCGTCCGTGTCCCTGTCGGCTCCTCGCACCTCCCGGGGCGACGCGGTGCGTGCGGAGAACGGCGTCTCGAAGGGCCCCGCGCGTGCGGCGGGGAGGCCCGACGGATGAGGAGAAGGCCATGAGATTTGCGGCAGCGTTGGTCGTCGCCGTGACGATTGGGGCCGCCGTCCCTTCCCTGGCCGCACCCAAGGCGGAGCTCTGGGCCCGCTGGGAGGCCCACGATCCCCAGGCCGCCACCCGGGTGGACCACGCGGCCTGGGATGCGTTCCTGCGGGAGTACGTGGTGGCGGACCACCCCTCGGGCATCAACCGGATGCGTTACGCCGAGGTGGGAATGGCCGACACACAGCGCCTGGAGGGGTACCTCGAACGCCTGCAGGGCGTGGCGGTCAGCGAACTCGGCCGGGCCGAGCAGCGCGCCTACTGGATCAACCTGTACAACGCGCTCACCGTGAAGGTGATCCTCGCGCACTATCCCGTGAAGAGCATCCGCGAGGTGGACATCTCGCCGGGCTGGTTCGCCGACGGGCCGTGGCGTGCGAAGCTGCTCACGGTGGAGGGGGAGGAGATCTCCCTCGACGACGTGGAGCACCGCATCCTCCGCCCCATCTGGGCGGACAACCGGATCCACTACGCGGTGAACTGCGCAAGCCTGGGCTGCCCCAACCTCCAGGCCGAGGCCTTCACCGCAGCCAACGCGGAGCGCCTCCTGGACAAGGGGGCCCGGGAGTACGTGAACCATCCCCGGGGCGCCCGGCTCGACGCCGGGAGACTCGTGGCCTCGAGCATCTACGACTGGTTCGAGGAGGACTTCGGCGGTTCGAAGGAGGGGGTGCTCGCGCACCTGCGCCGGTACGCCGAAGGGGCCCAGGCCGAGGCCTTGGCGGGCTTCGACGGGAAGAAGGTGCGCTACGAATACGACTGGGCGCTCAACGAGTGAGCGGTCACCCCAGCCGAAAGAACCGGCGCGGGAAGTCGGGGCACGACGCGAAGTGCAGGTGGAGGTAACCGGCGAGGGTCTCGCCGCTCCGGTAGCCCTCGCGGGGGAGTTCCTCGGCGCGCGCGTTCCACACGCGGTACGCCCGCGGGACCTCCGGCGGCATGGCCTCCACCCGCGAGTAGTGGAACTCGTGGCCCCGGGCCGTGAGGCCCCTCATCCGGTCGATCCCCTCCACCCGCACCTCCCGGTACCCCAGCTGGAAGCGACGCCGGGTCATCCGGGCCACGGCCGGGAAGACCCCGGCCATGCTGTGGCGGAGTCCGTCGGCGTCCTCCAGTGCCTCGCACAGCGCCATGAAGCCCCCGCACTCCGCGTAGAGCGGGATCTCCCGGGCCCGGGCTCGGCGAAGCCCCTCGCGAAAGGCCTCGTTGCGGGACAACCTCTCCGCGTGGGCCTCCGGGTAGCCGCCCCCCAGGTACACCCCGTCGAGCCCCTCCGGAACCCCGTCCCCCTCCACCGGCCGGAAGGGGACGAGTTCCGCCCCGGCCTCTTCGAGCAGGCGGAGGTTCTCGTCGTAGTAGAAACAGAAGGCCGCGTCGCGGGCCACACCGACCCGGCGCCGCCCGCGCGGCTTGCCGAGGGCGCGCGGGGGAGTCGCCGGGCTCCTGGCGAGGGTCGCGTCCAGCAGGGCGTCCAGATCCAGGTGGGATTCGGCCAACC
>CAZGRT010000192.1:0-4642 GCA_964528225.1 uncultured Thermodesulfobacteriota bacterium
CGGGCGAACACCTGCACCTCGCCGAGGGCCGCATCCGGGGTCGGCCCCGTCTCGTTCGGGCACAGGTCCGCGACCCCCACGACGCCGTCGTTGTCCGGATCGGCCGGCAGCGGGCACCCGCCGTTGGTCTCCGGGCCCGCCTGGGTCGGGCACTGGTCCGCGGCGCCCACCACTGCGTCGTTGTCCGGATCTTCCGCCAGGGGGCACCCGTCGTTGGTCGCCGGACCCGACTCGTTCGGGCACAGGTCCGCGACGTCGAACACGCCGTCGCTGTCGGGATCGCCCACCAGAGGGCAGCCTCCATTGGTCGCCGGAGGCACGTACTCGGCGCTGGCCGTCAGATCCAACGAGGTGACCGCCGTTTCCGCCGGATCCTTGAAGGCAAGGTCTTCCAGGGGAGGCACGGGCGGCCCGCCGCTCGCGTGCGACGGGTCGTGCTCGTCGCCGCAGCCGCCCAGGGTCAGGGCCAGGCCGACGAGCAGGGAATAGAGCAGCCGTGTCGTTCTCAGCTCGTTCATGGGCTTTTCTGGACCTCCACGAGGAGACGTTCGACGATGTCCGAATCCACCTCTACGCCCCACCGGGGACTCCCGATCCCCTCCAAGAGCACCCAACGGGGAACACCGGCTAGGTTCTTCTTGTCGAACCGCAGGGCGTTTAGGATCTTTTCGGCGTCAACCCCCTCGGCCCTTAGCGGATAACCCCACTTTTCCAGGACCGCTCGAATCCGTTTCGCGTCGGCGGCCGGGAGGAACCCGAGTTCCTGGGAGAGTCGAGCCGTGAAGGCGATGCCCAGGGCGACGGCCTCTCCGTGCGCGTAGACCCCGTAGCCGCTCGCGGCCTCGACGGCGTGGCCGATGGTGTGACCCAGGTTCAGGAGCGCCCGGGACCCGGTCTCGGTCTCGTCCGCCTCGACGATGCGCGCCTTGATGGTGACCGCCCGGGCCACGGCGTCCTCCAGTCCCTCGGGGTCCTCCATCAGCGCCGGGCCCACCGCCTCGAGCCGCGCGAAGAGGTCCGGGGCCGCCAGGAGAGCCGCCTTCAGCACCTCCGCGAACCCCGAGAGGACCTCCCGGGCGGGCAGCGACCCCAGGGTGTCCAGGTCGGCCAGCACGCCCCGCGGCTGGTGGAAGGCACCGATGAGGTTCTTCCCCCGCGGGTGGTCCACCGCGGTCTTTCCCCCGACGCTGGAGTCCACCATCGCCAGGAGGGTCGTGGGCACCTGCACCACGTCGACGCCCCGCCGGTACGTTGCAGCCGCGAAGCCCGCAAGGTCGCCGACGACGCCTCCCCCCAGGGCCACGACGCAGTCCCCCCGCTCGATTCGGGCGTCCACGAGCGCGTCCCACAGGCTCTGCAGGGATCGGAACTCCTTGTGGGCCTCACCCGGGTCCATCAGCCAGTGCCCCGCGATGCGGGCGTTGAGGGTCGCCAAGCCCTCCGAGAACACCTGGCCGTAGAGGCCCCACACCGTCCGGTCCGAAGCGAGGAACACCCTCCGGTCCCCCAGCGCGTCCGCTGCTCCCCCCGCCCGCGCGGGATCCGCGAGCAACCCTCGCCCGACGGCCACCTCGTAGGAACGACCGGCGAGACCTACCGTTACGTGCCTCACGGACACTCGACTCCGGGAAGGAACCGCTCTCGGATCTCCCGGGCGACCGCCTCCGGGCTCTTCCCCTGCGTGTCCACCTGCCGCACGACGGCTCCGTACAGCGCGCTGCGCGCGGCCCACAGATCCCGCGCCGCGACTTCCGGGTCCGCGGACTCGAGCAGGGGGCGCCTCGTGGAGCTGCCTCGCACCCTCTCGAGGCAGACCGCCACCGGAGCATCGAGGTTGACCACCAGCCGTTCCGCGAGCAACTCTCGGTTGCCCGCCCGGAGCAAGACTCCCCCGCCCGTGGCCACGACGACCCGACGACGCCCGAGCGAAGTCCTCAGTGCAGCCGACTCCAGGTCCCGGAAACGCTCCTCGCCCTCTTCTTCGAAGATCTGCGCCACCGACTTCTCCGCGATCCGCTCGATCTCCTCGTCGAGGTCCACGAAGTCCCACCCGAGCGTCCGTGCGAGGGCCCTCCCCGTAGCCGACTTGCCCACTCCCATGAACCCGGTGAGGATCACGACCGGGTCCAACGGCGATTGATCCGATCGAGGTAGGCCTCCAGACTTTGGTGAACGTCCTCGAGACAGTCCCCCCCGAACTTGGCCAGGACGGCTGCAGCGATCTCGAAGGCCAGCACCGCTTCACCCACCACGCTGGCGGCCGGCACGGCGCAGACGTCGCTCCGCTCCCGGGAGGCCGACACGGCTTCCCCGGTGGCGAGGTCCACCGTCCGCAGCGGGGCCATGAGGGTCGGGATCGGCTTCATGGCGGCGCGAACCCAGACATCCTCCCCGTTGGTGATCCCGCCCTCGATCCCCCCGGCCCGGTTCGTCTCGCGACGCACCCCACCCCTCCGGCCGTCCCCCGGGCCCCCGGGAAGGCTCTCGTCGTGCCCCCGGGAGCCGGGCTCCCCCGCCGCCTCGAACCCGAGACCGACTTCGAAACCCTTGATCGCGGGAATGGAGAGGAACCCCAACCCCAGGCGCGCGTCCAGGCGCTCGTTCCAGACCGTGTGGTTGCCCAGGCCCACGGGAACCCCGGTGGCGAAGCAGACGAAGGTGCCCCCCAGGGTGTCGCCCCGCTCCCGCGCACGGTCCACCGCCTGCACGGCCGCCGCGTCCGCGTCCGGATCGGGAATCCGGAGGCGGGCCTTCTCCGCGGCCCCGTGGAGAACCGCGAGGTCACCGGACCGGGGAATCTCGACGTCGCCCACGGAAGTGACGAAGGAACCCACGGAGATGCCCACCTCCGCCAGCAGGGCTTTCGCCAGGGCTCCTGCAGCCACCCGCGCCGCCGTCTCGCGCGCGCTGGCCCGCTCGAGCACATCTCGCGCGTCGCCTAGTTCGCGCTGGAGAACCCCGGGGAGGTCGGCATGGCCCGGCCGCACCTGGGTGACCGGGGGGATCGCGCCCCGGTGCTCCACCGCCGGGCTCATCCCCTCGGACCAGTTCTCCCAGTCCCGGTTCCTCACCGCGAGGAGAACCGGTGCGCCCGTGGTCTTGCCCCACCGGACACCCCCGAGGATCTCCACGCGGTCGGCCTCGATGGCCATGCGGCCGCCCCGGCCGTACCCCTGCTGTCTCCGGGCAAGGTCCCGGTCGATGCAGACCGGGTCCACGGAAAGACCCGCGGGGAGTCCCTCGATCAGGGCCGCGAGCAGCGGCCCGTGGGACTCCCCGGCTGTCTTGTACTGCAGGGTCATCAGGGGTTTCGAGCGACCGACTGCAGATTGGCGATCTTCGGCGTGATGAAGATGATCAGCTCGGTCTTGTCGACGCGCTTCTCCTTCTTGCGGAACAGCGCCCCGAGGTACGGGATCTTTCCGAGGAACGGCACCGACAGTTCCCGGTCGCCCTGGGTGTCGGTGATGATCCCGCCGATGACCGTGGTTTCGCCGTCCTTGACGAGCACCTCCGTCGTGGCGGCCCGCGTCTCCTTCGCCGGAGTCCGGGAGTCCACCGCGAAGAAGGTCGTGGACGGCGCGTCCTTGGTCACGTCGATCTTCATGATGATCGAGCGGTCCGACGTGACGTGCGGGGTCACGTTGAGCTTGAGCTTGTAGTCGATGCTCGAGGTCTCGATCTTCTCCTCGGTGGCCGTGGTGAAGGGGATCTCGATGCCCTGGCTGATCTCCGCGGTCTTGTTGTCGAGGGTCGTGACCCGCGGCGACGAGACCACCCGCCCTCGGCCCGAGCTCTCGATGGCCGACAGGCGCAGGTCAAGAGTCAGCACGTCGTCGATGGACCCGAAGGTCAGGGCCAGGGCACCGCCCGGCGACGCCGCGCCGACCGCCGCGGGGAGGTTCACCGCGAAGTTCTCCACCCCGCTGGATCCCTGGGCGTTGATCGAGTGGGGAAACGCCCAGCCCGTGGAACTCCCGTGGGACGTGTCGGCGTTGAAGCTTCCGCCCCACTGGATGCCCAGGTCCCGGGCGAAGGTGGACGCCACCTCCACGATCCGGGCCTCGATGAGGACCTGCGGGGTCTGGGTGTCCAGACGAGCCACCAGTTCGCGCACCTCGTCCAACCGGTCAGCGGTGTCCTTCACCAGCAGGGCATTGGTACGCTGATCGACGGAGACCGAGCCCCTCTCGCTCAGCACGGCCTGCACCTTGTCCAACACCTCCCCCGCCGTGGCGTAGTTCACCGGGATGATGTCGTTGAAGAGGGGCGCCTCGGCAACCGCCGTCTTCCGCGCCTCCTCCTGCTTGGCCCTCTCCTGCGCGATCTTCTCGGCCGGGGCGACACCTTCTTCGCGCGGATCGCAGTGCCTTGCGCGGGAACGAGCCCCGGTAGGGGCGCGGCGGGTGCCGGCGAGGGGGAGCCGTGGGCAGCTCGCGCGGGGAACCCGGGCGAGCCGCGCTGCCGCTAGGGCAGCGGCAGCGCGGGGCGTACCTTCAGGACGATCTCCTTGCGGATCTGCACCGTGCCGGGCCTGGCCCCCCGGGGCTTGGTGACGTAGCGGGCGCGCGTGCAGCTCACGGCCACCACGCCTCCGGCGCGCGCCTTGCTGTGCCACGCGGCCACCGCGGCGGCCCGCTTG
>CAZGRT010000193.1:0-9880 GCA_964528225.1 uncultured Thermodesulfobacteriota bacterium
GTTCGGCAACCGGACTGCATGTTCCCTGGCGTTGTGATCCTCCGTCCGGGGCGAATGAAGGTGGTTTTCCGGGGGGCTGGAGGAACGGGATGGCAGGGCTCCCCCAGTCCGTTCAGGTGCTGGGTCGGTACGACCAACTGGACGTCAGCTACGATCCTCACCAACAGACCGTGTGGTGCCATCTGCGTCCCGAGGCGCGCCCCTGCTTCAACCCGGGGCTTCTCGGAGACATCAGGACCTTCCAGCAGGCCATCCGGAATCTGGGGAACGCTGGATCCAACGGCACGGCGACGCTCCCCGTGCAGTTCTTCGTGGCTACCTCCCGGGTCCCCGGCGTGTTCAACCTGGGGGGAGACCTCCACCTCTTTCTCCGGTGCATCCGGGCGCGAGACCGTCAGGGGTTGCTCGCGTATGCGACGGCGTGCATCGACGTCCTGCACGCCAACCATTCGGGCCTCGGCCTCCCGTTGACCACGATCTCGCTCGTTCAGGGCGACGCCCTCGGCGGAGGTTTCGAGGCCGCGATCTCCAGCCACATGGTCATCGCGGAAAAGAGCGCCCGGTTCGGGCTGCCCGAGGTCCTTTTCAACCTCATCCCGGGCATGGGTGCGTACAGCTTCCTGACGAGGTTGGTGGGGAGACGCCGCGCGGAAAAGATGATCCTGTCCGCGGAGATCTACACCGCCGACCAACTCCACGAGATCGGCGTCATCGACATGGTCGTCCCCGATGGGACGGGCGAACAGGCGGTGACGGAATTCATCGCCCGCTGCCGGAGGCGCTCCAACGCCCAGGCGGCGCTGGCCGAGGCCCGGAAGTGCTGCGACACGGTGAGTTACCGAGAACTGTTGGATATCACGACCGTCTGGGCTGACGCGGCACTCAGCCTGAGCGACCGCGACCTTCGGGTCATGGAGCGGCTGGTTGGGGCCCAGGATCGCCGCTTGGCGGGCGACGGGGGAGCAGGAACGGGCGAAGCGGGTTCGGAAACCGCCGGCCTGAACTGAGAGGGGGTTCTCCGGTCGGGGCCGTCGGGGGCAGGGAAGGGCTCGCCCTAGCGCCGCACCTGCCCCGGGATTCCGGAGAAGAGGCGGGCCCGGGAAGCCGGTCGAGGGCGGGACCGGCGGTGTGCGGGAGACGACTTCGACGCAGCCAGCAGCGCAGCGAGCAGGACGTCGGGTTCGGCGCGGCGGGGGACGACTCCGTCGAAGGGGAACCCCGACTCCGCCGGCGCCGCACAACCCTCCGCGATCCCGAGAAGGGGCACGCGGGCTCCCCCGAGGCAGTTGTACCGGTGGATCGCCGCCACGTCCTCCCCGGTCAGGGTTCCCAACTGCGAGCCGATGATCCCCACGTCGACGCGGCCGCTCTCGAGAGCGTCGAGGGCCTGCTCCCCGTCGGCGCACTCCAGAACCTCGTGCCCCCCCGCCTCGGCGACGATCCGCAACGCCGCGCGCTCGGCATCGTCTTCCTCTCCCACCAGCACGCACATCCGCCGGAGTGCCGTCCGTTTGCCCACGGCCCGCGCCGCACGGGGGCGGGGGCGAGACTGGGGCCGGCGGCTGGCGCCATCCTCCACCACCGCCTGCACCGCCTCGCTCACCGTTCCGGCCGAGGCCGCGTATCCGGGGGGGGGAGACTGCGATCCCGACGGGGAACCCCGGGGACCTACCAGCACCAGCCGGGCGGCCCGGGTCAGCGATTCCGCGCGGACGAGGGAGGCGAAGGCGGCCGACGAGACCGGCAGGCCGGCCTCGAAGACGAGCACCGACGAGAAGGAGTCACCTCCCCGCGACGCCTCGACCATCGCCGCCAGCGCGCGCGCCGGCGTTCGGGCCGCGGCGGGGCGGTGGCCGCTCCCTCGCAAGATCTTCGCGGCCTCCCGGGCGGCAGCCGCTTCCGGCGTGACCACCAGGACCCGGAGTCCCTGCTTCCTCGGACGAATGCCCACCTCGAACCCCTCGGGTCCAGGGGCCGGCGCTCCTTGCGCCGGACGCGCTCCCGGACGACGGGATCCTTTTCGACCGGAGGTCGCTCCGGGTTGAGACCGGGGAGGCCGGGAGGCTTCAGGTTGCCAGGACGACCTCTTCGAGAGACCTCTTGGGGACGTGGTGCACGCCCGCCCCATCGCGCCAGTAGCGGATGTCTCCGCTCGGCGGCACCGGCTCGATGACCACGCGCTCCGCAGGCTTGCCCAGAGCGATGACGAGACGGATGCGCAGGTGGTCGGGGATTCTCAGGGCGCCGCGCAGCCGTTCGTGGCGCAGGGCGCCGATCATGCATCCTCCGAGCCCGCGCTCGGTTGCCCCGAGCAGGATCGTCTGCGCCGCGATCCCGTCGTCACACCACCACTCCTTGGAGACCGCCTCGTCCACGAGGACGACGATGTACGCGGAAGGCCGCTCGCCGGGCGCCGGGCCGGGCCACTCCTTCAGGTAGGCGGCCCAGCCGAGGCAGGGGAAGATCCGGGCATTGGTCTGCGGATCGGCGGACAGCACGTACTTCAGCGGCTGCCGGTTCGCCGCCGACGCCGTCTGGCGCGCGAGATCCACCAACTCGAGCAACGTGTCGCGCTCCACCCGATGGGACTCGTCGAAACGCCGGTAGCTCCGGTTCCGCACCACGAGATCGCGCAGGCTCTCCACGGGCTCACTCCTTCCCTTCTGCCGCCGGGATTTTCGTCACAGGTCGAAGTCGGCCCAAACGGGCGCGTGATCGGAGGGCCGCTTCCATCGGCGCGGCGAGACGTCGATGTCGCAGGCGGCGCAGCGTGTCGCGAGGGGCGGCGTCGCCCAGAGGTGGTCGATCCGCAGCCCGAGGTTCTTCCAGAACCCGCCGCCCCGGTAGTCCCACCAGGAGAAGCGGCCGCCTTCGTCGTGGTGCTTCCGGAAGCAGTCGACGAACCCGAAGGAACGCAGCGCTTCGAGCGCCTCCCGTTCCGGGGCCGAGAAGAGAATGCGGCCCTCCCACGCCTCCGGGTCGTACACGTCCCGGGCCTCGGCAGCCACGTTGAAATCCCCCGCCAGGACCACGGGGACCTCCGGCGTGAAGCACCGGTCCAAGAACTCCCTGAACTCCCGGAAGAAGGCGAGCTTGTACGAGTACTTCTCGCTCCCCACCGCCTCCCCGTTGGGCAGGTAGGCCGAGATGACCCGGATGCCTCCCACCGACACGGCGAGGAGCCGGGCCTGCGTGTTCAAGGGATGCTCCGCCGGCAGATGCCCGAGCCCCGTTGCGGCATCCGCCGGTTCCTCACGCGAGAGGACGGCGACGCCGTTATAGGTCTTCTGACCCGCCACCGCGCACCGGTACCCGGCAGCCAGGAAGGCATCGGCCGGGAAGTCGGCGTCCTGAACCTTGAGTTCCTGGAGGCAGAGGACGTCCGGGCGGGAGCGCTCCACCCACCGCAGCACGTGCTCGAGGCGGGCGCGGATCGAGTTCACGTTCCAGGTCGCGATCCTCAACGGCACAACTCCTCACTCGACATCGAGCCGCCACTCCTCCACCAACCGGCCCTCGAGCCTGAGGCGCTCCGAGCGGGCCTTGCGAAGGTCGACCCGGGCACGGTGCCAGGCGAGTTCGGCTTCCCTCTGGCGCGTTTCCGTCTGGAGTACGTCCCCCGCGGTTGCCCGTCCCGCGTCGAACTTGGCCCCCTCGGCTCGGGTCTCCTCGGCGCGCGCATCCGCGGTCGCCCTGGCGAGTTCCACCTTGCGGGCGAGCCGCCCTTCCTCCGCGAGTGCCTTCCTCACCTGGGCGACGACGAGCAGTTCCAGGTTCTCGACCGCAGCCCGGGCCCGATCGCGCTCGAAACCGCTCCGCCGCGCGCGGGCGTTCTCGGCCCGGAGGCCGATGGGCATCTCGAAGCGAACGCCCAGACGCCAATCCTGATACCGCTCCCGGGCAAGGGTATCCCAAGAGTCCCCGAGGTCGCGCCCCAGTCCCGTCTGCGCGTAGCTGGCGAACAGGTCGAGTTGCGGCAGCAGCCCGTCTCGGGTCTCCACGACCCGAAGCTCGCCGCTGGCTAGGTCCAGCCGGGCCTGGAGCAGATCCGGTCTGCGCTCGAGGGCCCCGAGGACCGCGTCGTCCGGGGGCGGCGGACCGGCAACGCTCCCGGCCTCGTCGGCAGGGTCGATCCGCGCGCCCCACGAGAGGTCGTCCCCCGGCTCCAGCCAACGGAGGAGTTCGAGGCGGGCCGACTCCCGGAACCCCAGGGCATCCTCCAGGGCCTCCTCCCGCGCGGCCACTTCGGCGGCGGCCGCAGCCAACTCCACGCTGGGCCGCCGACCCGAGGAGACGAGGGCCTGGATCTCCTGCTGCACGACCCGTGCGGCCTCCAGGGACGCAGCGCGCACCTCGATCTGGCGCAGCGCGAAACACAGGTCCCAGTACGCCGCCTCGACACCGGCCAGGAGGTCCTGAAGCGCTGCCACGAAGGCGTGCCGTCCCACGGCGGCGTCGTTCTCCGCGATCCGGACGCTCGCCAGGTTCGCCTCCCGGCTGCGGCCCTGGAGCAGGGGCTGCTGCACGCCGAGTTCGACGCGGGAGTCGATCTCCTCGTCGCTGAAGTTGGAGCGGCTGCGCACCGTCTGGGCCGACAGGGTCACCTCGGTGCCGGTCGGGAGAGGCTGGACGATGGAGACCTCACCCTGGTCGAAACGATTGATCCGGGTCGACGCCGTGGGAGACTCCAACGCTCCCTGCCGCGCCGTGGTCTGGAACTGGGTCTCGCGGTGGCTGAACTCCGCGGACACGGTGGGGTCGAAGGCGGCCCGGGCCTCTTGCGGCAGGGTCTGCCGGGCATCCGCAGCAGCCCGCTCGACCCGGAGCTCCGGGTTGCGCTCCAACGCCAGGAGAACCGTATCCCGAAGCCCCAGGCGAAACGGTTCCTCGCCGGCAGCATGGACGGGAAGGGCCCAGAGGACGAGAGCGCACCACACCCGCGTCCGGGGGCGGGGGAACAGCCGGGACCGCCTACTCATACCGAAGGGCCTCGATGGGATGGAGCCCCGCGGCCTTGCGGGCGGGGTAGTAGCCGAAGAAGACGCCCACTGCGAAGGCGAACCCGAAGGCGAGCGCCACCGCTCCGGGGCGGACGACCGTTCGAAACGCTCCCGATCGGTCCACTAGGAGCGTGATCCCCAGCCCCAACGCGACCCCCAGCAGGCCGCCGATGATGCTGATGACCAGGCTCTCCACCAGGAACTGCCGCAGGATGTCGCGGCGGCGAGCGCCGACCGCCTTGCGGATGCCGATCTCCCGCGTTCGCTCCGTCACGGCCACGAGCAGGATGTTCATGATCCCGATGCCGCCTACGAGGAGGCTGACGCCGGCCACGCTCGCCAGCAGGGTCGTGAACGTGCGACTCACCCCTTCGAGCGTCTGCAGGAACTCGGTGGAGCTCATGATGTGGAAGTCGTCGGGATCCGCGTCCTTGAGGGCGTGCCGCCGCCGCAGGACGCTCCGGATGCCCTCCCGGGCCGCCTCCAGGGTCTCCTCCCCCTCGATCTGCGCGTGGACCGCCCGGATGTCCTCCACGCCGAGCAGCCTCTTCATCGCCGTGGTGTACGGTATCAGGATCTGGTCGTCCGGATTGCTCCACCCCTGGTCCCCCCTCTCCTGGAACACCCCCAACACCGTGTAGGCATCCCCCTTCACCTTGATCTGCTCCCCCACGGGATCGGCGCCGCGGTCGCCGAAGAGCTCCTCGACCACCTTCGGCCCGAGCACGGCCACCCGGGAGAGTCGGCGCTCGTCGGAGCGATCGAAGGCAGTGCCCGCCCGGAGCGGGTAGTTGCGGACTTCGAAGTAGGTGTCCGCGACGCCCCGCACGGTGGTTCGGACGTTGCGGTTCCCGCGCTTCAACTGCGCGCTGCCCACCACCTCCGGGCTCGCCGCCAGCACCTGCGGGACCTCCTCCAGGATGGCGCGGGCGTCCGCTACCGTGAGGCGCTCCAGGGTATCGGTGCGGACCCCGCGGCTTCCCCGCGCCCCGGGCCGCACGGTGAGCACGTTGGTTCCCCAGAGGCGCACCGACTCGGTCACCTCCACCCGGGCGCCCTCCCCGATGGCCAGCATGGCCAGGACCGCCGCCACTCCGATGACCACCCCGAGCATGGTGAGGGCCGACCGGAGTTTGGACGCGCCCAGGCTCTTCAGCGCGAGTTTGACGACGTTCCACCACAGCATCACGCCTCCGAGAGCCGGCCGTCCCGCATGACGAATCTCCGCGGGCACCGCTGGGCCACCCCCATGTCGTGGGTGACCAGCACCACGGTGCGGCCCTGGGCGTTCAGCGCGTCGAACAGGTCGAGGATGTCCTCACCCGTCCGCGAGTCCAGGTTTCCCGTGGGTTCGTCGGCCAGGAGGATGCGGGGGTCGCTGACCAGGGCCCGGGCGATGGCGACGCGCTGCCGCTCACCGCCGGAGAGTTGCTGGGGAAGGTGGCGCGAGCGCCCCGAAAGCCCCACTCGCTCAAGCGCCTCGCCGGCCCGGTCCCGGACTTCCCGGGCGGAGGCCCTGCCCCGGTAGAGAAGCGGAAGCTCCACGTTCTCCCGCGCGGTCGCGCGGGGCAGGAGGAAGAAGCTCTGGAACACGAACCCGATCTTGCGGTTGCGGACCTCCGCGAGTTCGTCCTCGGGAAGCCCCGCCACGGGCTTCCCGTCCAGCAGGTAGGAGCCGCTGTCCGGCGCATCCAGGCAACCGAGGATCTGGAGGAGCGTCGATTTCCCGCTCCCGGAGGAGCCCACCACCGCCACCCGGTCCCCTTCCTCGATGCGGAAGGATACCCGGTCCAGCGCGGCCACGGCCTGGCCGCCCAGACGAAAGGTCTTCGTCAGCTCCGAACACTCGATGAGGGCCAACCCATCACCTGCGAAGGCGGAGAAGGAACCCCGTGGTGCCGCGCCCCCGCGACGGAGCGCTGCTCGTTTCCCTGCGCCAGGCGCTCGGGCTTGCCGGGCCCTGGAGGATCACCGTCTCCCCCTCCGAAAGGCCGGAGAGGATCTCCACGCGGTGCCCGTCCCGCAGGCCCGTGGTCACCGCGCGCTCCTCGTCCCTTCCACCCTCGGCCGCCACCAGCACCTTGTCTCCCGAAGGCCCCAGGGCCTGCCGGGGAACCCACAAGGTGCCGTCGGACCGGGCCACCTCCACCGCGACGTCCGCGGTCATTCCCGGCCGAAGGAGTCGAGAGCCATCTCCGGCCACCGCGACGCGGACATCGAAGAGCACCACGCTCTGCTCTTCCTTCCCCACCGGCGCGATCTGCACCACCTCTCCCGACAGCACCCGGTCCGGAAACGCGTCCGGGCGGATCTCGACGGGCTGTCCCAGGTGCAGCCGACCGATGTCCACCTCGTCGACGGCCACCAGGACGTAGAGCCGGGAGAGGTCGGCGATCTTCAGCAGGGTCGTCCCACCCCCCACGTTGGAGATCGCCGACGAGATGACCTGGCCGGCCTCGACCAGGGTCTCCGTCACGACGCCGTCGATGGGGGAGAGGATGCGGGTCTCGGCGAGGCGTTTCTGCGCCTCTTCCAGCGCGATCCGCGCGGCCCCCTGTTCGGCCTCGGCTCGGATCACCTCCTGGCGCGCCCGCTCCACGTCGTCTTCCCGGGACCGGGCCCGATCGGCCGCCGCCGCCGCCCGCTCGGTCGCGGATCGAGCCTCCGCCAACCGGGCCCTCCCGGCCTCCGCCTCCTCCTCGCTCACGACCCCCTTGCGAAGCAGGGCATTGTCCCGCTCCACCCGAGCCCGGGCCTCCGCGAGGCGAGCTTCGGCCTCCTGCTCGGCGGCCGCGGCGTCGCGCAGCGCCTGCGCCCGATCGGCCTCGGCGACCCGCATGGCGGCACGGGCAGCGGACAGCCGCGCCTCCGTCGCAGCGAGTTCGCTCCTCCGGCGCTGCACGTTGCGCTCCTCGTCCACGGGGTCCAACCGGCACAGCAGCGCGCCGAGCGCCACCGCGTCGCCCGCCCGGTAGGGGAATTCCACGATCTCGCCGGAGGCCTTGCTCTTGACCTCCACCTCGGCTTCCGGCTGCACGGTGCCCGTCGCCGTCACGGCGATCACCATGTCGCCCCGCTCCACGACCGCGGTGGCACGCTCCTCCTCGGCGGGCTTCCCTACGCCGGGCAGCGGATCGCAGCCGACACCCAACACCCAGGTCGCAAACAGGACCTGCGCGAGAATGAACGACGAGCCTCGGTTCCTGGGGGGTCGCACCATGGTCACCGGTCTAGGCGGGCGGCGTCGGGGTTGTCGGGAACGTTCTCGTGAAGACGGTAACACGCCGCCGCGAGACCGCCAATGACCCACTTCCCTTCCTGCATCCGAAACCCGCCCGTATACTGCCCCCATGCTCACGCGCAGTATCTGGCGGGTGGTCGAGGAGCCGTGCCTGCCCGGAGACGCGAAGGCGAGATGGCGCTCGCTGCGGCAGAGGGGAGCCGCCGGAGCGGTTACGTCCTGGGGATCCGGCATCCGGGGGCGCAGCACTGTGCGGGCATACTGGGAGGTCCGCCCCGGAACCACCCCCCCGCCCGGGGAAGAACTCGTGGAGGAGAACTGGACCCCGTACTGGCGGGAGAGCCTCCGGCCCGTCCGGGTCACCGAGCGGATGGTCCTCGCGCCTGCCTGGGAATTGTACGCCCCGGAGGCTCCCTGCGTGCTGCGGATCGACCCGGGCATGGCGTTCGGCGCCGGCGACCATCCGACCACCCGCCTCTGCCTGCGGTTCCTCGAGCACCTCGCCTCCAGGGAAGGGGTACCGCCGCGCGTACTCGACGTCGGGACTGGCACGGGGGTGCTGGCCCTCGCGACCGCGCACCTCGGGGCGGAGCAGGTCGACGCTCTGGACATCGACCCCTTCTGCTACGCGGCGTGCCGGCGCAACGCGGCGCTCAACGGCCTCGAGGGCCGGACCCGGCCCCTGCTCCTCTCCCTCGACCTCTTGGAGGAGAGATACCCGCTGGTCCTCGGCAACCTGGTGGCATCCCAGATCGAGCACCTCGGTCCCCTGCTTCGGGCATGCACCGAACCCGGCGGGCGACTGCTCGTGTCGGGGTTCGAGGTCGAGGAGGGCCCCAGAGTAGCGGCAGCCCTGGGAATGCCGCAGGAGGTGAGCATGAACGAGAACGGGTGGCTGGCCGTCGCCCTGCGCAGGCCGGCGGAGCGCGACACGTGACCCCGGCCCAGGTGATCCCCCTCCTCGCCCGCCGCCGCATCGAGGCCGAGATCCTCTCCCGGGTCTTCGCCGCCCTGTCGGAACGCCTGGGAGAGCGACCGGCTCTCGACGTGATCGCCGAGGCGGTGGAAGCGGCGGCGGAGGCCGCAGGCCGCGACTTTGCGGCGACCGCTCCGGGCGGCACGTGTCTTGCGCACTTCTCGACGGTGATCGACCGCTGGCGGGAGGGCCGGGCCCTCGCGGTGGAGGACGTGCGCCTCTCCGGATCGACGCTGGAATTCCGGGTCACCCGTTGCGCCTACGCGGAGCTCTACCGGACCATGGGGCTTCCCCCAGCCCTCGCCGGAGTGCTCTCCTGCCGCCGGGACGCCGCGTTCGCCCGCGGCTACGACCGACGCCTGCTCCTGGACCGGCCCACAACCCTTCTCGACGGGGCGCCGGCCTGCCCCTTCCGGTTCCACCTCGACCCCGAGTGAACCGGTCCGGCGAGGTTCGGGCGCCGCGGCATCACTTCGTCGGTGCCCGGGGCTCGAGGGGCAGGGGGCGTCCCAGCAGGCTCCTCACCACCCATCCCGCCATGACGCACCCGAAGACCGGCGGCAGGTAGGAGATGCTCCCCACCGGGGCCCGGGCTCTGCCCCGATGGAAGAAGTCCTCCTCCGGTTTGGCTCCCTTGATCTTTCGCGGGTGCTCCTCCGAGTG
>CAZGRT010000194.1:0-17077 GCA_964528225.1 uncultured Thermodesulfobacteriota bacterium
CCCTCGCGGAGCGGCCCCAGCGCGCGATCGAAGTGCTCCGCGCAGTCCCCGCACAACTCGGCTGCCAAGGAGGGTGCGTCGGCCGTGGTTTCGCGGCAGTGGGGGCTCTTGCAGTCGAGGACCCTCAGCGGATTGGTCTCCAGCCGACGCCGGCAGTTGTCGCAAAGCCCCTCCTTGCGGGGCGTCAGGTGTTCGCGCAGCCTCTGCACGTAAGCCTTCCGGTCGTCGGTGCACCCCAGGGAGTTCACCTCCAACGCGACCCTGCCCGACAGGCCGAGTGCCGAGAAGAGGTCCCACAGCAGGCACAGCACGTCGGCGTCCGCGGCGGGTTCCGCCCACCCGAAGCACTCGGCCCCGATCTGGTGGAACTGACGGAGCCGTCCCTTCTGCGGGCGCTCGCGCCGGAACATCGGCCCCGCGTAGTACAGGCGGGACTTGGTCTCGCGGTGGTGGAGGCCGTTTTCCAGGTAGGCCCTCACGGCCGAGGCCGTCCCCTCCGGGCGGAGCGTCACCGAGGTGCCGCCGGTGTCGGAGAAGGTGTACATCTCCTTCTCGACGATGTCCGTCTCCTCGCCTATGGAACGACGGAAGAGCGCGGTCTCCTCGAGCAGGGGCAGGCGGATTTCCTCGAATCCGTAGCTGCGAAACACCGATCGGGCGATCCGCTCGATCTCCTGCCACACGGGTGTCTCGTCCGGCAGGAGATCCCGGAATCCCTTGAGCCGCTGAATTTCCATGGGGTCAGCAGGAGTGGGCCGCGTAGACCGTGTCCCGGGTCGCCTCTTTGCCCCGGTACATCGCGCGGTCCGCCTGGTCCAGGAGGTCTTCCCGGGTCTTGGCGTCGTTGGGGTAGGTGGCCACGCCTATGGACGCGGTGAGACGGATCGAACCGCCCTCCCTGCCGAGGAAGACGTGCTCCTTGATGGCTCGCCGGATGCGCTCCGCCACGTCCCGAGCCTCCGGAGAGTCGGTTCGGGGCAGCACCACCGTGAACTCGTCGCCGCCGTATCGAATCACGACGTCGCCGTCGCGAACCTTGCTGGTCAGGATTCGGCTGATTTCGATGAGCACCTTGCCTCCGGTGAGGTGCCCGTAGGCGTCGTTGACCTCCTTGAAGTAGTCGAGGTCGAGAAAGAGCAGGCTGAACGGGGTCTCGAGTCGGTCGGCCTCCGCGATGTTCTTGTCGAGCACCGTGTCCAGGTAGCGCCCGTTGTAGAGATCCGTCAGGGAGTCCACGAAGGCCATCTGCCGGGCTTCCTGCATGCCGCGGGCGGACTCGTAGGAAAGTTCCACCTGCGCTCCGAGGAACGAAGCGTTCGCCGTGTCCTCCGGGTCGAAGGACGCCCCCTTCTCCCCGTGCAGGAGCACGAACACGCCGTCCACTGCACCGCGGTTCCACAGGGGGACGATCAGCGCTTCGCAGAAGTCGGGGGCCCCGCAGCCGTCGGCGATCCGCGCGAGCCGGTTCCGGCCCATCACGTGCACGCGCTCGACGCCGCGCAGGTATTTCAGTCCCTTGGTGATGAACGCCTTCCGAAGGGCTTCGGCAGAGTCCGGCTCCAGTCCGCGGTGCTGACGCAAGGCCATGAAGTGGAGGTCCGAGCCGCTGTGCAGGCTGATCCCCGCAGCGGCGCGGGTCGCGTGGCACAGCGCCTCCAGGCCCAGGGACAGGACGCGGAAGGGATCGTCGAGGGACGCGAAGGAGCGGGAGAGTTCGTAGAGCCCGAGCTGCTTGCGGAGGCGGTCGTTCTCCTCGTAGAGCCGGCGCTGCGCGAGGGTCGCCTCCACCACCACGACGAGTTCCTCGGCGGCGAAGGGTTTTCGCAGATAGTCGGCGGCCCCCCGTTTCAGGGCCTGGATCGCCGTGTCGATGGACGCGTAGCCGGTCATGATGACCACGTCCACCGCCGGGTGCTGGGCCTTGACCGACTCGAGGAGTTCGAGCCCGCTCATTCCCGGCATGTAGATGTCGGCGACGATCAACTCCACCGGTTCCCGCTCTAGGACCTCGAGGGCCTCCGGGGCCGAGCCCACGGCGAGCACGGTGTAGTCCTCTCCCCGCAGCACCTCCGAGCAGAAGGTGCGGAAGAAGGCGTCGTCGTCAACAACGAGAATGGTCGAGTTAGGCATGGGAATCCCGCAGGGCACCGATCGTGAGAAGCTACCAAATGCCCCCCGGGGTGTCAATCGCCCCCGGGTGCCACGCCGACCCCCTCCGGGCCAACCCAGGCATGGAGGAACCCTCGGCGGTGGGTCGACATCACCGTGGCTCCGGACGTCTCGGCCGCTTCGACGAAGCGGGTGGACGGCAGCCCCGGCCGCCCGCCGGCGGAGATCAGGACCGCGCCGGGCCGCACCGCCCCCAGAAAGTCTGCGAGCAGGGCGTTCGAGGCCCCGTGATGGGGGGCCACCATGAGGTCGCTGGGGCGGGCCAGCAGAGAACCGAGCAGGAGCCGTTGCCCCGGGGCTTCCAGGTCGCCGGGCAACAGGACGGACCGGCCGGCCCAGGATATCCGAAGGACGAGGGAGCGGTCGTTCTCCCGATTGGCCGCCACCCAACCGGCCTCCACCCCCCCTCCCGTCACTTCCCGCCTCCACCCCTCGGGCGGGACCCACCGCACGGAGCACCCCACGCGGTCGGCCTCTTCGAGAAGCGGCCGGTAGCGCTCGTCGCCCTCGAAGGAACCGGGAAGCCAGAGTTCCCGGGGCCTCCCCCAACGCAGGGCGGCCGGGAGCCCCCCGAGGTGGTCCGGGTGGGGATGGGTCGAGACCGCGAGCCACAGCCGACGGCACCGCAATTGCTGCAGCGCCGGCACGACCACCTGCTCGCCCACGTCGAAGTCCGTCGCCGGGAAGCCCCCCGCATCCACCAGAGCCCAGCCCAGACCCGGCACGTGCAGCGCGACCGACTGCCCCTGCCCGACGTCGAGGACCCACAGGTGGGTCCTCCCGTCCACCCGTCGGGACACGCGATCCAAGGCACCCGGTGCGACGAGAAGGGCGAGGCCCGCGCCGAGAAGCAAGGTGGCGTGGCCCCTGCGAGCAGGTGCCCGAAGGGCCAGCGTGGCCGCTCCGAGGAGCGCACCGGAGCCGGCCAGGCCCCAGAGGGTTCCGAGCGACGGCCAGGACAGCGGTTCGACGAGGGGGACGAGCGTAGCCTGCAGTGCGAGCAGGGCTCGGATCCCCGCGCCTGCCAGAGCGGTCGGCCAGTACCCTGCGGTGGGGGCGACGAGGCCGGCGGCCGCCCCCGCGAGTGCCAGGGGCAGGCACCCGAACCCCACCAGGGGGACGGCGAGGGGGTTCAGGAGGAGGCCGACCAGGCTGGCCTCTCCGAAGTGGTACGCGGACACCGGTGCCGTGGTCGCCGTGGCCGCCAGGGAGGCGCACGCCAGGGCCGTCAGTCCCTCGCGGGTCTTGCGGCGGAGGCGCCGGGACAGGGAAGGGGGTGGACCGAGCCGGGCCAAGGGGTCCGCCCGCGGCCGCAGGCGCTCCTGCAACAGCGGCGCGACCCAGAACAGGCCGGCCAGCGCGGCCAGGGAGAGGTGCAGACCCGGTTCCCGCAGCCACTTCGGATCGACGAGGCCGAGGATCAACGCGGTCGAAACCAGGGCGGTGCTCCGCTGAACGGCTCGTGAGAGAGAAAGAGCCAGGAGGAGGAGACCGGTCATGGCCAGGGCGCGGACCGTGCTCGTCTGGAACCCGGAGAGCGCGGCGTAGCAGCCGAGGAACGGGAGTGTGAGCGCGAGGGCGGTGGGCGTGAGCGGGCAGGCCAGGGCCACGCGGGGCACCCGCGCGAGCACCCACATCAGCGGCGGGGTCAGCAGCAGGGCGAGAATCCCGAGATGAAGCCCGGAAATGGCGAGCAGGTGGGAGGTGCCGGCCTGCCGGAACGAGTCCACGGTGTCCGGGTGGAGCGCCGACCGGTCGCCCAGGGCCAAAGCCCGTAGCACGGCGCCCGCCTGGCCCGGGGCCGCCTCCTGCAGGCGGGAGGCGGCGACACGCCGGAGACCATGCCAGCGCCACGCCCCGACGCCGGGTGCGGCGAGGGAGAGGGAACCCGGCCAGGCGGCGGACGCCCTCGCCTGGATTCCCAGCCTCCGGAGACGGTTCTCCACGTTCTCCCTTCCGGGGTTGCGTAGCCCGTGGGGAGGGCGCAGCGTCGCCCGGAAGGTCACGACGTCGCCGCGAAACGGGGGAGGCTCGGGTTCGCCGGAGAGGTGGAGGAGGACCCTCCCGGACGCGCCCTCCCAGGAGCCGGTGGCGGCGTCCGCCAGCGCCCGGAGGTCAACGACCAGGCGGTATCCGTCGGCCGAGCGGCGCGGATCTTCGGCCAGCGTGCCCTGGAACCTGCCCGTTTCGCCGAGGGGGAGGCCGGGTTCGGCCGGAGGGAGGGAGCCGATGTGCCCCGCCGACCCGAGTCCCAGGAGGGCGGCGGCGCCAGCGGTCCTCAGGGTTCCGCCGGGAAGAGATCTCAGGAGAAGGGCGGTCGCCCCGACCCCGAGAACGACGGCCCAGGCCGGGCGGTCCGCGGCCAACGTGCCGCAGAAGACCGCGGCCAGGGCCGCGAGGGGCAGGGCCTGTGCCCGGAAGCCTCGACGGGCGTCGGAGGGAGGCGGGGTGTCACTCCTCCCGTCGCCGTGGGGGGCCAACGAGGTCCTTGGGGATGACAGCCTTCTCCTCCCGGCGCAGATACTGTTCGAGTTCGTGCCGCAGGTCCCGCTGGACGAACTGGACGACCTCCTCCAGGCTCTGCTGCAACTCGATGATCTTCCGCCTCATCTCCAGGATCACCTGCACCCCCGGGAGGTTCACCCCCAGTTCCTCGCGCAGGCGCTGTACCCGCCGCACCGTCTCCAGCACTTCCTCCGCGTAGAACTTCTCGTCCTCCTCGGCCGGCGCCGACGAGACGATCCCGACTTCCTCGTAGGTCCTCAGGGCCTGCCGCGTGATCCCCGTCATCTCCAGAACCTCGTGCACCCGATACAGTTTCACGGCACTCCTCATCGCCCGCTCCCGGTTCTCATATCCGGTCCCGCAGGGTTTCCAGCTTCTCTCGGACCTCGGGGTCCAACTTGCGCGGAATCTGCACCTGCACCTCGGCGAAGAGGTCCCCCTTGCCCGCGACTCCCTTGCCCTTGAGGCGGAAACGCTGCCCGTTCTGCGTGCCGGCGGGGATCTTCATGCGCACCGCGTCTCCCAGCGTCGGTACCAGGGTGGTTCCCCCCAGCAGGGCGTCCATGAGCGGGATGGCCACCGGGGTGACGAGGTCGTCTCCCTCCCTCCGGAAGCGGGGGTCCGGCCTCGTTCGGATCCGGATGTAGAGGTCGCCCGTCGGCCCCCCCTCCGCGCCTGCCTCTCCCTTGCCCGCGACCCGGATCCGCGAACCGGTGTCGACCCCGGCGGGGATTCGCACTCGGAGGCGTTCGGCGCTCGGCACCGACCCCCGGCCGCCGCACCCTCCGCAGGGAGTGCCGGGCAGGCGGCCGCTCCCGCGACACCGATCGCACGGTTGCTGCAACGAGATGGGACCTCGCTGCACGGTGACCCGCCCCCTTCCGCCGCACTGCGGGCAGGGGCCTCCGCCCGTCCCCGCTTTGTAGCCGGTCCCCCCGCAGTCCGGACAGGCCGCCGCGCGGCGGTAGGAGATCTCTTTCTCGGCGCCGAGAACGGCTTCCCGCAGATCCACCTCGATCTCGTACTCGAGGTCGGATCCGGGACGGGGCCCCGGGGCACGGGCCCCACCCCCGTGGCCGAACAGGTCTCCGAAGAGGTCGCTGAAGTCGAAGCCCATCCCCGGGCCGAACCCGGCGCCCCCAGCCCCGTCACGAGGCCCGGCGCCGCCGCGGAAGCCCTCGAACGCCGCGTGGCCGAGGGAGTCGTACTGCTTGCGCTTCTCTGGGTCCTCCAGGACCTCGTAGGCCTGGGAGATCTCCTTGAACCGCTCCTCGGCCGACTTGTCGCCCGGGTTCACGTCGGGGTGGTACTTTCGCGCCAGCCTTCGGTAGGCCTTCTTGATGTCCTCCTCGGACGCGGTCCTCTTGACGCCCAGGACCTCGTAGTAGTCCCTCTTGGCCATGCCGAACATCTCCGTGGCTGGGTGGGCCTCTCGGGCCCGCTGGGCCGTCGCCCGCGAGAAGGGTAGACACCGTCCTTCCGGGTGTCAAAAGTGCGGCCGGGCCTCGCGGCCGGCCCTTTCAGCGAGGGTCTTCCCGGTAGGCGACGGCCAGGCGGAGGTAGTCGTCCCGGGTGCGGAGGATCCGGGCGAGGTCCTGGTCGGTGAGGTCGCGGGTCCGGCGCGCCGGCACCCCTAGCAGGAGGCTCCGGGGGGGGAACGAAGCCCCTTCCGCCACCACCGCGCCGGCTCCGACGATGGACTCCTCCCCGATCCGCGCGCCGTCGAGCACCACCGCTCCGATCCCCACCAGAACGCGGTCGCTCACGGTGCATCCGTGGACCACCGCGCGGTGCCCGATGCTCACGTCGTTGCCGACGAGGAGCGGATGGACCCCCCCGGTGACGTGGAGAACGCACCCGTCCTGGACGTTGGTTCGCTCGCCGATGCGGATCCGGTGCACGTCTCCCCGGATCACGGTGTGGAACCAGACGCTGGAGTCCCTGCCGATCTCCACGTCGCCGATGACGACTGCGGTCGGTGCGAGGTGCACCCCGGAACCCAGCCGCGGCACGGCACCCCGGAACGGAACGATCACGGATTCTTCCTTGATTGACAGGCCTTTCGGGGGTCGGGTAGCATCGCGGCCTCTCTCCTCGTCCCCATCCTTCGTCGTCATGAGCCCCACGCGAACGCTATTCGTTGCTCTGCTAGCGCTCCTGGTTGCGCGGCCTTCCGCCGCCGGGGCCGCGGTTCGATTGGAAACCGAGGGAACCGCACCGTTCCTGCTCGAAGAAGCGCTCGTGGAGGATAGCACGCGGTGGTACGACGCCCAAGCGTGGCTGGACCGCCTCCCCGGTACCACGGAGTGGGACTCCGACAGCCGCCAACTGAGCTACCGCGAGGGGTCCCACTGGGCGGCGCTGCGTCCCGAACCGCCCTACGCCGTTCGGGACGGGCGAGCCGTGCGCGACGCCCCTCCGGTGCTCCTGCGGGACGGCAGACTGCTCGTGAGCGATCGGTTCCTCGCGTCGTCCGCCGCCGAGTTTCTGGGGCGCCGGGTGGAGGCCAAGGCGGTGCGGCCCGGCCCGTAGGATCGCCCTGGACCCCGGCCACGGCGGAGGCGACCCGGGGACCCGGGGCGGGGGAGGAGTCGTCGAGAAGGATGCGGTGCTGGCCCTCGCCCTGGGGATCGCGGACCACTTGCGGCAGAGCGGGTTCGAGGTGCACCTCACCCGGACGGAGGACAGGGAACTCGGCGATGCTCCCCGCGCGGCGGTCGCCAACTACTGGGGCGCGGAGCTCTTCCTCAGCCTTCATGTGGCGGGGCGGGGCCGGCCCCAGGCCCGGGGCTTCGAAGTGTTCGTGCCGCCCAGACTCCCGCCCGGAGTCGACGGGCGGCTCTGGGAGGCCGGACAATCGGGCCTGGAGGAGGCAAGCCGGCGCTGGGCGGCGGTCTTGCGCCGTGCCTTGGGCGAAGAGGTCGCGACCTTCGATCGAGGAATTTCTGACCTTCCCAGCCCCGTTCTCGAGGCCGTGGCGGCCCCCGGGTGTCTGCTGGAGGTCGGCAGTCTGGCGTGGCCCCAGGAGGCCGACTTCCTGCGGAGCGAAGCCGGAAAGGCGGCCCTGGGGCGCGCGGTCGCCCGGGCGGCGGAGCAATTCTTCGCCCGGTAGTGCGGGGCGACGCGAGGAGACCCATGCGAGGTGACGGAAGAGGGCCCGAGGAACTCCGCCCGCTGCGGATCGAGAAGGGGGTTCTCCGCTACGCGGAGGGGAGCGCCCTGATCGAGATCGGCAACACGCGGGTACTGTGCGCAGCCAGCCTGGAGGACGCGGTGCCGTCCTTCCTGCGCAACAGCGGGAAGGGTTGGGTGACGGCCGAGTACGGCATGCTCCCCCGGGCCACCGAGACCCGCACGCCCCGGGAGGCGGCGCGGGGGAAGCAGGGGGGGCGCACCCTCGAGATCCAGCGCCTCATCGGGAGGTCCCTGCGGGCGGTCACGGACCTGGGCAGCTTCGGCGAGAGGACCCTCTGGGTCGACTGCGACGTGCTCCAAGCGGACGGGGGCACGCGCACGGCGTCCATCACGGGGGCCTACGTGGCCCTTGCCGAGGCTTTCCGCACCATGGTCGCCCGGAACCTCGTCAGTTCCGTGCCGCTGCGGGAGGCGGTGGCCGCCGTGAGCGTCGGCGTCGTCGGAGGGAGGCCGCTGCTCGACCTCGACTACCGGGAGGACTCGGGAGCCGACCTGGACATGAACGTCGTGATGACCGCCGGCGGGGATCTCGTGGAGGTTCAGGCCACGGGAGAGGAGAGGCCCTTCAGCCGAGCCCAGCTGAACGAGCTCCTCGAGCTGTCGTGGGTGGGGATCCGGAACCTCCTGGAGGCCCAGCGCCGGGCGCTGGGGGATGCGTGAGGCTGCTGGTCGCCACCCGTAACGCGGGGAAGCTGAGGGAGCTCAGGGCCCTTCTCGGGGAACGAGGGGTCGAGGTGCGGGGCCTCCTCGACGTTCCGGGCGCTCCCGTGGTGGAGGAGGACGCCGAGACGTTCCTCGGGAACGCCCTCAAGAAGGCCAGGGTCCTGGCGGAAGCGACCGGCCTCCCCGTGCTCGCGGACGACTCGGGTCTGGTGGTCGACGCGCTCGGAGGGCGCCCGGGAGTGCACTCGGCGCGTTACGCCGGGCCGGGTTCCGCGGATGCCGACAACAACCGGAAGCTGTTGCGCGAGTTGGCGGGGGTTCCTCCCGAGAATCGCGGGGCCGCGTTCGTGTGCGCCATGGCGCTGGTCGTCCCGGACGGGAGGGAGTTCACGGCCTCTGGTCGTCTCTCCGGGCGCATCCTGGAGCAGGGGAGGGGGGGCGACGGGTTCGGCTACGATCCGCTCTTCCTCGTCGAAGAGGAGGGCAGGACGCTGGCGGAGATGGAGTTGGCCGCCAAGAACCGGATGAGCCATCGGGCGCGGGCCCTGGAGGAGATCCTTCCCCGCGTTCTCGAACTCGCCGGCCCATGAGTCCGACCAGGCCGCCCAGTCTTCTCCTGTGTTTCTATTACGGGTTCCTCCTCGCGACCACGGCCCTCGGATACGGGTATCCGTACCCGCTGTGGGGCTTGGTCCTGACGGGGGGCTGGGCCAAGGCCGCCGTCGTGGCCGACTGCCTCGTGCTGCTCCACATCGTCCTGGGGTGCTGGCGGGCGCAGCGCCTCAGCTGGTTCCTCCTGCTGGGGTACAATGCCTTCGAGCTCCTGAGCCTCGGGGTCAGCCTGGCCGTGCTGGGGCCCGCGGAGTTGGAGCCCTTCGCGCAGGGCGTGTCGATGGAGGCCTTCTACTGGACGGCGGGGTTGTCCGCCGCCCTCATGATCGCGATGACGGCCCTCGCGGTCCGGAGGCGGGAGTCGTTCGTCAACCGGGACATCTACCTGTTCTGACCGGAGCCGGAAACGGAGAGGGACGCGCCGCAGAGGGCGCACGATAGCGGTCGAAGCCGTGGCCGCGGGGGAGGGATCGCGATGACGGGCGTCGTCGGTAGCACGGAGAAGCGGGTGAGCGTCACGGTGGAGCTCGAGGAGCGGCACCTGGCCTACCTGGAACGCCTCACCGGCCAGATCCAGAAGACGACGGGGGCGGAACTCCGGGCGTCCGACGTGGTTCGGTCCCTCGTCGAGGCCCTCGGAGAGTCGAGCCCGGTGAATCCGTCGACCATCCGGGGGGAGGCCGACCTGGTCGAGCTCTTCTTCCGTCGCTTCACGCGGCAGGACGATCCCCGGCACGACCGGGACCGCATGCGGTCGTAGCCGGCCGGAGCTCCGCCTCGGCCGAGAGGGGTGCCTACGGACGTCACCCGTCCAAGATGGAGTTGGGGAGCTAGGCGCGCGGCACCCGCCGCTGCCGGAGCCACTCGGCCAGGTCGGCCTGGAGGCGGTCCTCCACGGAGCGGGTGCTCTGCACGGGTTCGCGGCGGCGGATCACGGGGATTCGTCGGTGGGCGGGGGCGGGATCCTTCAGGGCGGCTTCTCGTTCGCTCATCGCTTCTTCAGCATCTCCTTTACGTCCTCTGCTTCCTCTGGTCGGCGAAGTCCCACTCTTTACGGCCCCGGGCCGGGAAGACTTGAACGAGAGCCCCGATCAAGAGCTGGGAGCGGTTGCCTCCTGCAGGGGCACGGGTAGACTCCCCGCCCCATGGAGCGGGTGACGCGCGTCCGGTCCGCCTTGGCCGTCCTGCTGTTCGCCGCGGTGCTCCCGAGCTGGGCGCCCGCCCAGATGTTCAGCCACAGGCCCGAGTACATAGACCCTTCCCTCGGGGGTTGGGCTGCCTTGCTGGAGACCCTGTGCTACCAGGCGGGGTGCGGGGAGCTGTACTACGTGGCCGGTGTGTACCTGGGGGAGCGCGGCGAACTCCGCCTGCTCGTCCGATCCAAGGTCACGCTGCGGGAGATCGACCGCCAGCCGCTCGGCGCCTTCGCCCAGCGGTTGGCCGGGGCCGTGTCGGCCACCGTTCGGGACCTGACGGACCGCGGTGCGATACAGGGGGTCGTCCTCACCTTCTACCTCACGGCGCTTCGCGGCAACGTACTGACCCTCGAGGTGTACGAGAGCTGCCTGCCCTCCGACGCGTTCTCCGAGTATGGCCCGATCCCCCTGCGCATCGTGGAGCGCCGGGTCGACGCCCTTCCCCCTCCCTGAGACACCGGGTCCGCGCCTTGCGAGGCGGCCCACTTCCTCTTCGCAGGCCGTCGCAGAAGGCGTGGAGGCGTCTCACACGGGAAGCCCCAGCCCCAAGCGCTTTTCGTTGAGGTGCGCCACGATGGCGTCGCCGCACTTGAGGGGATCGGGTTCCACCACGAAGCAGGCACCGAGCAGTTCCTTCACCCCCTCCGTCGCGAGGCGCACGATGGCCGGCGAGCCGAGAATGGGGGGCACCACGCCGAGGAAGGTCGTGATCCCGCTCGCCACGACGTAGAAGGCGATGGCCACGGCCTTCTCCGAGTACCACTCGGGGGCGGCTCCGGCCAGGGGCAGACGGTCCACGTCCACGCCCAGGGCTGCCGCGAGGGCGCCCGCGAGGTGAACGATCCTGGTATTGTCCACACACGAGCCGGTGTGGAGTACCGGCGGAATCCCCAAGGCCCTGCACACCTCCCGGAGGCCCGGCCCGGCCATCTCGGCCGCTTCGGGCACCTTGAACCCCGCCTTGGCGTTGGCGACCGCGGCGCAGCCCGTGTCGAGCACGAGCACGTCGTTGGCGATCAGTTTGCGCGTCAGTTCCACGTGCCCGTAGTCGTGCTTGACCCGCGGGTTGTTGCACCCGACCACGCCGACCGCGCCGCGGATCTTCCCCGCCGCGATGGCGTCGATGAGGGGCTGTGCGGTGCCGCCGAGGGCTTCGAGCACGGCCTCCACGCTGAAGCCCGTCATCTGCCGCACGGGCTGTCCCGGCACCGAGACGGCTCCCGGCTTGCGGTTCCGGAAGTTCTCCACCGCGTCGCGCACGACGGCCCTGGCCAGGGAGTCGGCGTTGGACGGGGTGAACTCCCGCCGGTCCACGCCCGCGGGGTATCGGCCCTTCTCGCTCGTCGAGACGAAGCGGGTGTGGTAGCAGCCGGCGACCCTGGGCAGGGACGGCATGATGCACTGGTAGTCGACGATCATCATGTCCACCGCCCCGGTCACCAGGACCAGTTCGGTCATCAGGTGGTTGCCCGCCATCGGGATGCCCCGGCGCATGAGGAGTTCGTTGCCCGTGCAGCAGAGGCCCGCCAGGTTGATCCCGCTGGCGCCCACGCTGCGGGCCAGCGCGAGAAGCTCGGGATCCTCGACCGCGTGAGCCACGGTCTCGCTCACCACGGGGTTGTGGCCGTGGAGCAGGATGTTCACGGCCGCCGCGTCGATGACGCCGAGGTTGGCCGATGACGTCTTCGGCTTCGGAACCCCGAAGAGGACGTCCGAGAGTTCGGTGCCGATCATGGACCCCCCGAGGCCGTCGGCCAGGGCGGTTCGGAACCCGTGAACGAGGATCGAAACCGGGTCGTTGTCCACGCCCATGTGGGTCCGGTGCATCATCTCGGTCACTTCCCGGTCGATTCCCCTCGGCAGCATGCCCAGCTTCTCCCACCGGGCGACCCGCTCCGCGGGCATGCGGCCCACGAACTGGAGGGAGCCCTTGCGCATGCCGAACTCTTCCATCATCGCCCCCGCGAGTTCCCGGGCGACCCGCTGCGGTTCCCACCCGTCGTGGGAAATGCCGTATTCCGATGCGAGCCTCCGCAATTTGCCCTCGTCCGCGATCGCGTACCCTCGGGCGCGCCCCTCGCCCACCGCCTCCAAGGTCTCCACCAGGTCGCGCCCGTGGTCGGAGTGGCTCGCCGAGCCGGCCGCGATCATCCTGCCCAGGTTCCGGGCCACCATGAGGTCGGCGTCCGCCCCGCACACCCCCGTCTGGGGCCCTTCCCCGAAGGGGTCGATCCGGCAGGGCCCCATCGTGCAGATCCGGCAGGAAAGTCCCAAATCGCAGAATCCGCACTTCGGCTCCTGGGCCTCGTGGCGTTCCCAGACGGTGCAGACCCCGTCCGCCGCGGCCTTAGAGATCATCGATGGAGCGTCGCCGGTGACGGTCCGTTCCTCGGTCTCGTGCGTAGCCATGGTTCCTCCCTTCCGGGTTCGCAGGCCGGTCAGCGCTTCACGTTCTCCGCGGCGTCGCCCAGGGCGCGCCACAGCGCTATGGCTGGTGGGGGCTTCGGCGCTTCCGAGGCTTCGCTGCGGATGCCCAGACTCACCTCCCGGGCGAGCTTCCGCGACTGTTGCCGGAGCAGGTCGTTGGGGTCCCCGAAGCGCAGCGCGCCCGCGATGCAGGTCTCGACGCATGCGGGCTCCAGGCCCTCCTTCTGCCGCTCCACGCAGTTGTCGCACTTCACGGCCACGGCGCCGCGGCCGGCCCTGCGCCAGTCGCGGGCATACCGGATCACGCCGAAGGGGCAGGCCATGGAGCACATCCCGCAGTTGATGCACCGCGAGGGATCCACCAGAACGGCTCCGGTCGTGGCGTCCCTGCGGATTGCCCTCGTCATGCAGGCCCCCAGGCACGGCGCCGGGTCGCAATGGCGGCACTTGTTCGGGAAGGCGAAGGTCCCGGGTCCAGGCCCGACGTGGATGCGCGGCGGGGTTCTGGGTTCCTCGGAGACCGCCGCGTAGAGTGTCTTCGAGCGGGAGTGCGACACTGCGCAGGCCACGGCGCACTGCATGCATCCCACGCACCGGGCGGGTTCCACCACGACCGTCCGCATCGCTCGGCTCCTTTCTCCCTCTGCCGTGGGAGACCGATCGGCGCGCTGCTCAGCGGCCGAGATCTCCCGAGAACACGTGGTTTCCCCAGTGGGCCTTCGGGTCCAGTGGCGAGAAGGGCAGTTCGTCCAGGCGAGCGCCCCGGCCCACGGCCGCCACCACCATGCCGTCGGCCCCACACGCCCTGCAGTCGCGGGAGACGGACACGAAGCCCACCAGGCGCCCTTGCCGGCAGACCACCTTTCGGTAGTCCCCGCCGGGGAAACGGCGCGTCCTCGCGTCGAAGCCCTCGCCGGAGGGCCGAAGGACTCCTGCGCTGACCAAGTGCAGCGGCCCCACGCGGAGCGAATTGCGGGCGTAGTTGTCCTCGTATCGCTCGTCGCAGCCGGCCATCGCCCTGCCCGCGGCCCTGCCTTGCCCCTCGGCGATCGGCCAAAGAGCGTTGCTCCACGGTTCCCCCCGCACGCCGTCGGCGCCCCGTGCCGCGTCGCCGGCCGCCCATACCCGGGGCAGCGCCGTGCGGAGCGTCGGGTCCACGGGGATGCCCCGGGCTCCGCCCGCCTCGCCGGCGAGTTCGGCGCGGGACGAGACGCCCTTCGCTCGTATGACCAGGTCGCAGTCCTCCGTGCCCCCGGGCGGGGCGAAGCGGACGGCGCTCACGCGGGCTCCACGGAACTCGAAACCTTCGGGGACCCAGCCCGTGAGGACCTGGATGCCCTCCTCGCGGAGAGCCTGTGCCGCCAGGCTGCCGGCCTCGTCGTCCACCACCTGGGAGAGGGGCTGCGGCGACGAGGCGCAAAGAATCACCTCGAGACCCCGGGCAGCGAGGGCCTCGGACGCCTTGACGCCCACCAACCCGGCCCCGAGGACGACCGCCCGGCGCGCGCCCGCACGAATCGCGGCGTCGATCGCCTCGGCGTCGCCCCACGTGCGGAAACCGAACACGTTGGGGGCGTCCTCCCCGACGAGGCCGAGCGGCCTCGGGGCTGCACCGGTGGCGAGCAGGAGTCGGTCGTAGGAGAGCGAGGCGCCGTCGTCCAGGTCGAGGCGCCGTGCGGCCGCATCGAGGCCGACGGCGCGCCGTCCCCTCCGGAAATCCGTCCGGTCGATGGCCTGGGTCGGAAGGGGAAAGAGCTCGGCAGGGGTTTCCCCCGCCAGCCAGTAGGAGATCAGGGGGCGGGCGTAGGGTGGGCGGTCCTCTTCGGAGAGCAGGACGATCTCCGCTCCCGGTTCGACCTCGAGAATCGTTTCCGCCGCGGCCAGCCCGGCCGCGCTCGCTCCTACGATCGCGTACACGGGAGGAAGCGCCTCCGAAAAAATCGCCTTTCGGCAAATCGAGCTACTGCTCCGAGGTTGTCGTGACGAAATAGTATGGAACATCGACGCGGCGTCAACCGGCGAGTTGGAGGCCTGGAACCCGGGCGCCGATACCCGACAAGAACGCTTTCGTCCCGGCGGGGCGCGCTGGTAGCATGCGGCCACCCGGGACAACGGTTCGCTTGCGGAGGACGGGCATGGGGTGGCGAAAAGTCCTGACGGCTTTGGCAGTGGCGGCGGCAGTGGCGGTGCCGGCGGGAAGGCCGGAGGCGAAGCCGGTGCCCGAAGAGGTCCTGGCCCTGCAGAAGAAGGCCGGCGAGGGGGACGTGCAGGCGCAGTTCGAGCTGGCCGAGGTCTATTTCAAGGGGCGCGAGGTGGACAAGGATCGGGGCGAGGCGGCGAAGTGGTACCAGAAGGCCGCCGAGCAGGGCCACGCCCTGGCCCAGTACAACCTCGCGCAGATGTACCACCAGGGACGCGGGGTTCCCCAGGACGTGGCCGAGGCGGTCAAGTGGTTCCAGGCGGCGGCCGAGCAGGGGGAAACCGGGTCGCAACTGCAACTCGGGCTGATGTCCCTCAAGGGCGACGGCGTGCCGCAGGACCCGGTGCAGTCCTACAAGTGGTTCGACATCGTGGGCTCGCTGCTGACGGGCCCCCAGGGCGAGGTCGCCGTCTCCACCCGCGACGCCATCGCTGCCTCGATGACGCCGGAGCAGATCGCCGACGCCCAGCGACTCTCGGCGGAGTGGAAGGCGGCCCATCCTTCCAAGCCGTAGGTTCGCAGTTCGCAAGGCGGGGTCTTCGCGCTCCCCGTGGTCCCGCCGCGAAGCTCGGTTCTCCCAGTGGCTGGAATCCGAGTTCCCGAGCGCGCCACCGCGAATTTCGGTCGTGTCCCCGTGGTTTCCTCCGTCGTGCTCCTCCTCGTGATCGAATGCCTCCGGATCGTCCGCTGCTGACCCGCTCACGGTCGCTTCTTCGTGCATGCCGCGGTCCCGCTTTGCCAAGAGCTTCAAGCTCACGGAACCAGGCGCTTCGGGTGGGTCTCTCCCGGTGCCTGAGCTCAACCCTGCTCCTCGACGGAGAGGCCAACAGATCGTTTGTGTCCCGGCGGCCCTCCCGGCCTGATGGAGGGTGCTCGTCCGAAAAGCCCTCTTTGCCGCCCACTGCCGCAGCCCCTTGCCCCGGGGGGGATCCGCTCTACACTCCGTTGTGCTCAGAGTCACGGAAAGGGAGGGCAGGTGCAGGATGAATCAGCAGGTGGAGGTGCTGGATCAGGCGAGAAGGACCGCGGTCGACCTGGCGATTCAGTTCGGGCCCAAGGTGCTGGCGGCGCTCGCCGTCCTGTTGGTCGGCTTCTACGTGGGCCGCTGGGTCGGCCGGCTGTTCGAGCGGATGTTGGCGCGCCTCGAGTTGGAACCGCCGGTGGCCCAGCTCCTGGTGCGGCTGGTCAGGCTCGCGGTGTTCGGGCTCTTCCTCATCATGGCCCTTCAGAACCTCGGGGTGGAACTGCTACCGCTCATCGCAGGGCTGGGAGTGGCCGGTGCCGGAGTCGCGCTGGCGATGCAGGGGGTTCTAGGCAACGTCGTGGCAGGGCTCTCCATCATCTTCACCCGGCCATTCCGTGTGGGAGAATACGTCTCCGTGGTCGGCGAGGAGGGAAGAGTGGAGGAGATCAGCCTGTTCACCACGGTGCTGGGTCACCCGGACCGCTCCCGGGTCGTCATCCCCAACCGCAAGATTGTCGGCGAGATCCTCCACAACTACGGCGAGATCCGGCAGGTTGAGGCCCTGGTCGGGGTCGCCTACGACACGGACTTGAACCGTGCCCTCGCCACGATCAGCGAACTGCTCGGCGCCAATCCCCGGATTCTCCGAGAACCGGAGCCGGTGATTCGGGTCGTCCAACTGGCTGATTCCTCGATCAACATTGCGATCAAACCCTGGGTGAACGTCCCCGACTACGGAGCCGCATGCGGCGAGATCAACAAGGCCATCGTGGAGGCTTTTCGGGCTCGGGACATCGCCATTCCCTTCCCCCAGCGAGAGGTGCGGCTACTCGGGGAGCGCACTTGAGTGTGAAGAGCGGCGCCCCCTCACTCATCATCTGACCCGCACCGGGGCGGAGCAGTTGCATCTTCAGAACCCGCCCGCGCCGGTGGCAGAGGACTGGAAGGCCTGTGCGACCCGCGACCCTTCGGGAGGAGTCGTATATTTGTTCGTGCGGTCGAGAGCGGTCCCGCAGGACGAGAAACGGGCACCCAGGAAATCTCCCAGGTGCCCGTTTTCATTGTCTGGTAGCGGGGGCAGGACTTGAACCTGCAACCTTCTGGTTATGAGCCCGGAAGACAGTTTGTCACTCGGCTTACCTGAGC
>CAZGRT010000195.1:0-10978 GCA_964528225.1 uncultured Thermodesulfobacteriota bacterium
CCGCCTCCGCCCACCACCAGGACCTTCACGGCCGCCTCCCCCCGAGCCATTCGGCGATGGCGCCGTCGTACCCTGCGGTGCGGCCGAACGCCTTGACGGCGAGCTCGAACCGCAGCGCCTCGCTGGTCTCGCCGCCGAGCCGGTCCATCTCCTGGAGGACCCGGCCGTAATCCTGCGGGTCCACCACCACGGTCACGTAACGGTGGTTCTTGGCGGACGCCCGGATCATGCAGGGGCCCCCGATGTCGATCTGTTCCACCGCCTCCGCCAGGCTGCACCCCTCCTGGGCCACGGTCTTCTCGAAGGGGTAGAGGTTGACCGCGACGAGGTCGATCGGCTCGATGCCGTGCTCCTTCATCTTCGCCGCGTGGGCCGGGTCGTCGCGCAGGCCGAGGATCCCCCCGTGGATCTTCGGGTGCAGGGTCTTCACCCTGCCGTCGAGCATCTCGTGAAACCCCGTGTACGAGCTGACCTCGACCACCGCGACACCGGCTTCGCGCAGCAACCGGGCCGTGCCCCCGGTGGAGAGGATCTCCACGCCCCGCTGTTCGAGCCCTCTTGCGAACTCGAGCGCTCCTGCCTTGTCGGAGACGCTCACGATCGCCCGTCGGATCTTCGCCATCGCTCTCTCCTCTGCGAAGGGGGAACCGGCCGCCGCTCAGCGCCCGACCGCACCGGCGGCGGGGGAGAGCAGGTACTTGATGTCGTCGTCGAGGAAGCGCACGCCGCCGCCCACGAAGAAGTCCCGGTTGTCGTCGTAGGTGAAGTCGTCCAGGCCCGCGGTCAGGAAGAAGTTCCGCAGGAACATCCAGCGGGCCGAGGCCTTGAGGTGCGGCGGGTTCTCGTCGCGGCCGAAGTCGAACGCCTCGAAGGACAGCCGAAGGCGGTCGGCCAGGAAGTCCAAGTCGGCGCCGACGCCCCCCGTCGATTCGAACAGCCCCGCGCGGACGGTCAGAAGCGAGAAGCGCTTGCCCACCTGGGCGGAGAACTTGAGCTTGTCGTCGTCGGTCTCCTTGCGCTTGGTCGTCTGGGTACTCGTGCCCGACCCGTCGCTCGTCGTGGTCTCCACGGTCTTCGTCGTCGTGTCGCCCCGGGGGTCGTCGACGATCGCCACGTGGTAGAAGTAGTCCTGACGCGGCCGGATATCGAGGGTGAGATAGTTCTTCAGCTCCCCGAAATCCGTGAGGTACTCGCCGCTGTATCCGAGCTCGAACTGGAACCGGTTGGCTCCCGCCACGAAGTCGTTGACGCCCTTGAGCGTCTCGTTGAGGTTGCTGTGGACGCTCTCCTCGTTGACCAGCTTCCCGATCGTGCCCTGGCCCCGGTCGATCTTCTCCGTGACGCTGCGCAGGTTCTCCACGCTGCCCGTGAGCTCCGCGTACAACTGGTCGTCGGTGAGGAGTTTCCCGAGGGTCCCCTCCCCGCTCTCCAGGCGCTCCGCGATGCGGCGCACGCTGCCCAAGGACGTCTGGAGGTCGCGGTACACCTCGTCGTCGTAAATCAGGCGACCCAGGGTACCCGTGCGGTCGTTCGCAGCCGCCACGAGGGTATCGAAGCCCCCGATCGCCGTGGAGAGCTTGGCCGTCGCGTCCCGCAGGTTGCCCAGGCTCTGCCGAACGTCGTCGCGGTTCTCCGCCACGAGGGACCGGACCTCGTCGCTCATCCCCCGAAAGCTGTCCAGCACGCCGGGCGCGCGTTCGGCCAGGGCTCCGGTGAGGACCCGAGCGTTGGCGATGGTCTCCCGCAGGTCGTCCTTGCCGCCCGCCACGATCTCGGACAGGTCCGCGGTGAGGCGTTCGGCGCTCTGGATCGCGGCTGCCAGGGCCTCGCGGTTCTGCGTCACGACCTCCTGGAGGCCGACCGCCGCATCGCGGAGGCCGGCGATCATCTCGCGCAGCCGCTGCTCCCCCTCGTCGGTGCCCAGGACCCGCGCCAGCCGCTCGGTGACCTGCTTGACGTCCGCGGCGATGTCGTTGAAGTTCGTCACCAGGCGGTCGAGATCCCCCGGCGGCGTGCCCGCCCGGAGGACGTCCCCGTCCGTGAGCTGGCTCCCCGCGGTGCCCGGCACGATCTCCACGTACTTCTCGCCGAGGACCCCCTGGGTGCGCAGGCTGCCCGCGCTGTCCTGCGGCAACCGGACGTCGTCGCGGACCCGGAGCACCAGCAGCGCCCGCCCGTCACGAAGCTGGACGTCCTCCACCAGCCCCACGGGGATGCCGGCCACCAGGATCTCGCTCTCCTTGGCCAGGCCCACCGCGTTGTCCAGTTCCAGGGTGAGGCGGTATCCCCCCCCGGGGCCGAAACCGAGCTTGCCCACCTTGAAGGACATGTACACGAGAAGGAGCAGCCCCGTCAGGACGAGGAGCCCCACCTTCGCTTCCGGGGACATCCGCTTCATGGAGCCCTACTGCACATGGATCGGCCCCTCGGCGGTGCCGCGGAGGAACTGGCCCAGGAACGGGTTCGGGTTGGCACGCATCTCCTCGGGCGAGCCGTACGCGATGATCCGGCCTTCGTACAGCATCGCGATGTGATGGGCGATCTTGAAGGTCGCCTGGATGTCGTGACTGATGACGACGTAGGTCCTTCCCGACTGGCGCTGCGTCTCCAGGATCAGGGTGTCGATCGCGTCGGCCATGATCGGGTCCAGCCCCGAGGTCGGCTCGTCGAAGAGCACGATCTCAGGATCCCGGATCAGCGCGCGGGCGAGCCCCACCCGCTTGCGCATGCCGCCCGAGAGTTCGGAAGGCATCTTCTCCTCGATCCCGGGCAGCCCGACCAGCCCCAACATCTCGGACACCCGGGCGTCGATCTCCGGCGCGCTCAGCGTCGTGTGCTCCGCCAGGGGGAACGCCACGTTCTCCGCCACCGTCATCGAGTCGAACAGCGCCCCCTCCTGGAAGAGCATGCCGAACCGCGCACGCACCCGGTTGAGGTCCTTCTTGCCCATCGTGGCGATGTCCTCGCCGTCCACGAGAAGGCGCCCCCGGTCGGGCTTCATCAGCCCGATCATGTGCTTGAGCGTCACGCTCTTCCCGCCGCCGCTCCGGCCGATGATGACCGTGGTGCGCCCCCGGGCGATCGTCAGATTGAGTCCGTCGAGCACCTTCTGGCCCCGAAATGCCTTGTGGACGTTCTCGAACTCGATGATCGGGGTATCCATCCGAGTCAGAACATGATCGAGGTCAGGAAATAGTCGTTCACCAGGATCAGAACCGATGCGACGACCACGGCCTCGGTCGTCGCCCGGCCGACTCCCGCGGCGCCGCCGGAAGCGTTGTACCCCTTGTAGCACCCGATCGCCGACAAGATCAGCCCGAAACAGGCCGCCTTGATCAGACCGTTGTAGATGTCCGCCAGCTCGATGTACTTGACCGTGTTCGTCACGTACACCCCCGAATTGATGCCGAGGAGCTTCACCCCCACGAAGTACCCGCCCAGGATCCCGACGAAGTTGCTGATGACCGTGAGGATGGGCAGCATGGCCAGGGCGGCGAGAATCCGAGGGACCACCAGGTAGCGCACCGGGTCGACCGCCATCACGGTCAGCCCGTCGATCTGCTCCGTGACGCGCATGGTGCCGAGTTCCGCGGCGATCGCCGAGCCGGCGCGGGCGGTAACCATCAGGCTGGTCAGCACCGGCCCGAGTTCCCGGGTCATGGAGAGCGCGACCGTCGTGCCCACCAGCCCCTCGGCCCCGAACTTCCGGAACCCGTAGTAGCTCTGAAGCGCGAGGACCATCCCCGTAAAGGTTCCCGTCAGGACCACCACGCTGATCGAGCGGACCCCCACGAACTCCATCTGCCGCAGGGCGAGCCGCCAGCGGATCGGCGGGGTGAGGCAGGTGGCCACGGTCTCCATCAGGAACAGGAAGACCCGTCCGACCTCCTCGATCCGCGAGACCACGGCGCGGCCGAACAACTCGAGAAACGCAACCATCCTGCGCCTTCGGGCCAGAGCCTCGGCCCACGAGGAGGGGAACTCCCCCGTGCGACGCCCGGGACGACTACTTCTGCTGCTGGGGCACCAGGGTCCACCGCTGACCCCGGTGCTGCCAGGTCATCCAGACCTCCGACCGGCTGGGCACCACCGAACCCTTCTCGAAAAGGGTCCGCTCCACCCGGACCTTGGCCATGACCCCGTCGGGCTGGGGGAACAGCTGATGGCTCTGCACGTGCACGCTCTCGATGGAGTACCGGGCCACGAACCCCCAGAGATCGTCCTGGAGGGCGCTTCGCTTCTCGGGCTCCGCGTACGCGGCCGCCCGCTCCACGCTCTTCTCCCCGAGGAGGCGGTAGTACTCCGCGATGTCCCGGAGCAGATCCTTGACCAGCTGCCGCTCCTCGCGGGGGTCGATCGCCGGGCCCGGCGCGGGCTCGGGAGCCGCGACGGGTGCGGGGGGGGGCGGAGGAGGCACGGACGGCGGCGCGCCGGCACAGGAGAGGAGGCAGCATGCCAGCATGCCGCCGGACAGAAGGGCCGCTCCCACACGAAGCATCGCCGACCTCCCCGAAACAAAGCGGAACGAAACGAAGTCAAGCGGCCGCGGGGCCTCCACCCGGCCGGCCGCGGGGGGCGATCATAGTCAAGGCCCTTTCGGCATTTCAAGGCGAAAGCCCGCCACGGCGGGCCGACCGGGTCCCCGAACCCCCCACCCCGAAAAAGCAGAAGGGGCCCCGAGGACCCCTTCGCAATGCGGCAGACGCGCGACGCTCAGCTCCGCTCGGTCACGATCCCGCGGAGGCGATCCTTGATCTGGCGGAACTCCCCCACTTCGATCGGAATCGCCACCTTGAGGAGCAGGGTGTAGATCATCAGGCCGATCGCCCAGATGCCCAGCGTGATGAGGACTTCCGGCAGGGTCGGCCAATACGACCAGATCTCCCCGAGAGGCGACGGAACGAAGCCGGGAACGATGAGCCCCGGGCCCTTCTCGATCCAGACGCCGATGAATGTGAGGACGCACCCGAGGTTCAGGGTGAGGAAGTTCTCGCGGGTCTTCGGGTTCAGGAACAGCAGGAACGCCGTCACGTTGAAGACGACCGCGGTCCAGATGATGGGCACCAGATCGTTGTGACCGTGGAGCCCCTCGAACAGGAACTGCATCGGGGCCAGGTGGACCGTGCCCCCGTAGTACTCCTTGAAGAGCTCGGCGATCAGGAGGAAGAGGTTGATGCCCATGGCGTAGGCGACGATCTCCGCGAGCTTGAAGATGGCCCGGTCCTGGATGTGGATCGACGTGTTCTTCCGGATGATCTGGAAGGCGAGGATGATGAAGCTCGGCCCCGAGCAGAAGGCCGACGCGAGGAACCGGGGGGCCAGGATCGAGGCGTTCCAGAACGGGCGGCTGGGAAAGCCGTTGTACAGGAAGGCCGTCACGGTGTGGATCGACACCGCAGCCGGGATCGAGAAGATGATCAGCGGCCAGAGGATCTTGTAGTTCGGCTCCCGATCCTGATAGGCGTTGTACAAGATGTAGACGGGCACCACCAGGTTGACCGTGAGGTAGACGTTGAGCACCACGACGTCCCACGAGAGCATCGAGATCGGGAAGTTCAGGATGCCCAACCCCGGGATCAGGTGCCAGAACCGCTCGGGGTGCCCCAGGTCGAAGGTCACGAACATGAGGCACATGGCGATGGCGGCCACGGCCAGGAGTTCGCCCAGGAGCACGATCTCCTTGATGGGCCCCCACTTGTAGATGTAGGCGGGGATGACGAGGAGGACGGCCGCGGCCGCGACGCCGACCAGGAACGTGAAGTTGGCGATGTAGAGGCCCCAGCTCACCGGGTCCCGCATGCCGGTTATGATGAGCCCGTGGTCGAGCTGGTACAGCCACGCGCCGAGCCCCACCAGGGCGATCACCGCCAGGGAAGCCATCCACGCGTAGTACTTCTTCCCTCCTCGGAAGACCAGGACGAAGGTCCCGACGAGAAACTCTGCCAGAGTATTCATCGCGCTCACCTCTAACCGAAGAAGTAGAAGAACTTGGGCTCCGTCAGCAGGTCCTCCTTGAGCCGGAACACCCGCTTGTTCTCCAGGATGTAACGGATCTCCGACTCGGGGTCGAGGAGGTTGCCGAACTTCCGGGCGCCGACCGGGCAGATCTCGACACAGGCCGGGTAGCGGCCTTCGCGGCTCCGCTGGACGCAGAAAGTGCACTTCTCCACCACACCCCGCATGCGCGGCCGGTTGCCCAGGTAGTGGGTTTCGGGATTCATCTCGTCCGGCGAGAGAACCGGGTCGGACCAGTTGAAGTTCCGCCCTTCGTAGGGGCACGCCGCCATGCAGTACCGGCAGCCGATGCACCAGTTGTAGTCGACGACCACGATTCCGTCCGGCTCGGTCCAGGTGGCCTTCACCGGGCACGCCTTCACGCACGGGGCCTTCCGGCAGTGCTGGCACTGGACGGGCATGTAGTAGTGCCCGGGTTCGGGGACCTCCTTCGGGTCGTAGTACCGATCCGACTGCTCGAACTCCATCACCCCGTCTTCGAAGCGCAGCACCTTGATGTAGTGGATCTGCTCCTTCTCCCGGGACTGGTTGTTCTCCTCGACGCAGGCGTAGGCGCAGCGCCGGCACCCGATGCAGCGGTTCAGGTCCAGCGCGTACCCGAAGACCACGTTCTCCATGGCCGGGGTGCCCTTGACCGTGACCTTCTTCCCGTACTGGGCGGTGTACTTCTCCTCGAAGCGGCGCAGCACCACCTGCTTCTCCTCGGGGGTCATCTCCAGGAAGTTCTTCTGGAAATACTCCTCCCAGGAACCGTAGGTCAGGAACCCTCCGCCCTGCGCCAACGCCTTGACGGGCACGCTCGCCGCCGCCGCGCCGGCGGCCAGGCCCTTGAGGAACTTCCGCCGGCTCGCCTGCCGGGGCTCCACCGTCTCGACCTTCTTCTCTTGCTCAGCCATCGGCCCTATCTCCTCGCGTCATCCCTTGCGGGCGATCTCTCAGTGACCCTTCGGCTCGCCATGGGGCGCGGCCATCACGTCCCGGTGGGCGGCCTGGGACGGCAGGGTTCCCGTCCCGGGCACCAGCGGCGGCGGTTCGGGCTTGCGGTCCACGCTCCCGGGGAACGCCTCGGGAGCCCCCTGCAACACGAACTTGGGGTCGTGCGGGTTGTGGCAGTGGGCGCAGAGCAGATACTCCTTCTTCCCGTTCCACATCCCCGTGCGCTTCCCGTGGATCCCCTTCTTCCAATCCCGGTACTTGTCCCCGTGGCACTGGCCGCACAGGCGGTAGGACTCGGAGAAGTCGAGCTTCTCACCGCTCTGCAGGTGCAGTTTGTCGCGGTTCTTGGCGTCGTGGCAGTCCAGGCACCAGCGGAACTGCTCGGCGTGGTGCAGTTCGATGTCGGTGTGCTCGTCCTCGAGCTTGCGCGGGGTAGGGTTCGTCGTGAGGTCGTTGTGGCAGTTCTCTGCACACGGATAGTACTCGTCGCTCAGGGGCGGCGGCGGCACGGGAAACTCCTCCGACGCCGCGGCCCTGCCCTGCCACGAGCACAGACAAACAAGAACGGCGGCGAGAACCCAGGCTCGTCTCATGACCGGTCATCCTCCTCGACTGCCTTAGATAGGGGTGCTGCGGTGGTGCGCGAGCGGGCGTCCGGCGGGCTGCAGCGAGAACTGCCTCCCTGGGGGAATGACGAAGGGCCCGCAGACGTACGGAAGGCGGGATGATAGGAGAGGCCCCCCAGGGTGTCAAGGTGTTTCAGGCTCTGAAATACCCGAACCAGCCCCCGTGCACGCCGGACAAACCCCGTTTTCTTGGGGGTTTCCGCAGCGCGTCCCAGCGGCCGCGGGCCCCCGCGACCCGGCTCCCACGCGCCGGTCGTTTCAGGCCGTTGCACTCGTTTCACGCATCGGCGAGCCGCTCCCGGCCCTTCTTCGGCCGCTGGTTCGCAGCCAGGATCCGCTTCCGCACCCGGATCTGCGTCGGCGTGACCTCCACCAGTTCGTCGGTGTCGATCCACTCCAGGGCCCGCTCCAGGGTGATCTCCCGCGGCGGCACCAGGCGGAGGGCCTCGTCGGCCCCCGCGGCCCGCATGTTCGTCAGTTTCTTCTCCCGCGTCACGTTCACGTCCAGGTCGTTCTCCCGGCTGTTCTCCCCCACGATCATCCCTTCGTAGGCCTCGACTCCGGGCCCCACGAAGAGGATGCCCCGGGGCTGGAGGTGGAACAGCGCGTAGGTGGTCGTCTTCCCCACGCGGTCCGCGACCAGGGCGCCCGTGGTCCTGCCGGAAATGCCCCCCTGCCAAGGCTCGTACCCGTCGAAGAGGTGGTTCAGGATCCCCGTGCCCCGCGTGTCGGTGAGGAACTCGGAGCGGAATCCGATGAGCCCGCGGGAGGGGATGCGGAACTCCATCCGCACGCGGCCGTGGCCCGGGTTCGTCATCTTGATCATGCGGCCCCGTCGGGTGCCGAGCTTCTGGGTGACCACCCCGATGTGTTCGTCCGGGCAGTCCACGACCACGAGCTCCATGGGTTCGTGCACCTTGCCGTCCACCTCCCGGGTGAGGATCTCCGGCTTGGACACGCTCAGCTCGTACCCCTCGCGGCGCATGGTCTCGATCAGGACGGCCAGCTGCAACTCCCCCCGGCCCATCACCTTGAAGGCGTCGGGCTGCGAAAGGTCGAGCCCGATGCTGACGTTGTGCAGGGCCTCCTTTTCCAGGCGGGCGCGGATCTGGCGGGAGGTGACGTAGTCGCCCTCCCTGCCCCCGAAGGGCGACGTGTTCACCGAGAACACCATGGCGAGCGTGGGCTCGTCCACGACGATGCGCCGCATGGGGGTCGGCCGGTCCACGTCCACCAGGGTGTCGCCGATGGAGACCTCCTCGAGCCCCGCCACCGCCACGATGTCGCCGGCCACGGCCTCCTCGACGTCCACGCGCTTGAGGCCCTCGTGGGTGTAGACGGTGGTCACCTTCACGGGGACCACGCCGTCGCGGGTCGCAAGGCCCAGCCCCCCGCCCACCTCCAGGCGCCCGTTGAAGATGCGCCCCACCGCCAGCCGCCCCACGTAGTCGCTGTAGTCCAGGTTGGTCACGAGGAACTGGAGGGGCGCCTCCGGGTCTCCCCTGGGAGGCGGAATCGTCCTCACGATCTCGTCGAAGAGCGGGCGCAGATCGGCGGAGTCGTCGCCCAGGGACCGTCGGGCGATGCCCTTGCGTGCGTCGGTGTAGAACACCGGAAAGCCCAGCTGGTCCTCGGTGGCATCCAGGTCGATGAACAGGTCGTACACCTCGTTCAGGACCTCGGGGGCCCGGGCGTCCGCCCGGTCGATCTTGTTGATGACCAGGATGGGCGTGAGCCCTACCTCCAGCGCCTTCTTGAGCACGAAACGGGTCTGGGGAAGGGGCCCTTCCGCGGCGTCCACGAGCAGGAGAACTCCGTCCACCATGCGGAGCGTCCGCTCCACCTCGCCCCCGAAGTCCGCGTGGCCGGGCGTGTCCACGATGTTGATCTTGACGCCGCCGTAGCGGACCGCGGTGTTCTTCGCCAGGATGGTGATGCCCCGCTCCCGCTCGAGGGCATTGGAGTCCATCACCCGCTCCTGCACCTTCTGGTTCTCGCGGAAGGTCCCGCTCTGCCAGAGCATGGCATCCACCAGGGTCGTCTTCCCGTGGTCGACGTGGGCGATGATGGCTACGTTCCGAAACGGCAGCTGGGACATCGGGAGTCCTCGGTTCTCGCGGGGAAAAGGGCGGAGTTGTACTCCTGGGGAGGCCCCCGACGCAACAGCGATCTCGAATACCCGACGCCGGGGGGCCCGTCGGGTCAGAGCAGCAGCGCCAGCACCACGGAGAGGGACGCGGCGGAGGCCAGCGTGGTGAGGAAGATGCACGAGGCGAGCCACCGGGGCTCGCACCCGAACCGCAGCGCGTACAGGAGGGTGAGCACCGCGGAGGGAGTGGCAGTCTGCAATACCGCTATGTTCCTCTCCAGCCCCCCGAAGCCCATCAGCCCGCACAGCGCCCAAGCCACGGCCGGGCTCACGGCGAGCCGCAACCCCAGGGCGGCGAGGAGACTCGGGCGGAAGCTCTCGATCCGCGTCCGTTGCAGCTGCAGCCCGAGCACCACGAGGAGAACCGGTATCGCCGCCTGCCCGAGAAGACCGACGCCCTTGGCCACCGGTGCGGGGACGGCCCATCCCCAGGCCGTCACGGCGAACGCCAGGATGGTCGCGTGGAAGATCGGGATCTTCAGGGTCGCCCCCAGCCCCTTCAGCGAGGAGAGGGTCCCGCCCGCCGCCATCCAGATGGCCCACGTGGCCAGCGGCAGGTTGAAGACGACGAAGACGAGCACGGAGAACGGCTGGGACTCCGGCCCGAAGGCGAACCGTACCAGGGGAAGCCCGTAGTTCCCCACGTTCATCGGCACCGTCGCCAGCACGAACGCCCTCCGCATCCCCCCGTCGAGCCGGAGCACCCGGGCAATGAGTTCGGCGAGCGCCCATAGAACCGCCGTGTACAGGAGCATGAGGACCATGACGCGGCCGAGCGCGGAGAGCGGCACCGGGTTCCGGACCAGGGCATCGAACACCAGGGCCGGCGTCGCCAGGAAGAGCGCGAACTGGGTCAGGGGCTCGAGGACGGGTCGCAGCGTCCGGGAGAACAGGTAGCCGGCCCCGATGACCAGGAAGATCGGCAGGAGGATGTCGACGAAGACCAAGGACTCGCCTCGCTTCCCTCGCGGGACCGCCCCGACGGTGGTAAGCAGTGGTCGCCGCGCGATCCGAGAGGTGGGGGAAGTGGTTGGGATGAGCCGATCGCGTCAGATTCCCGCGGGGCGACTGCCCCGCCGCACCTGGGACGTGGCCGTGGTGGGAGCTGGGCCCGCCGGGGCTGCTGCAGCCCTCCGAGCGGCCGCCCGAGGGGAAATTTATCGCGCGTTTATCGATGGAATCTTTGAGCAGATTCCACAAGCTGCATTCAAAGACGCGGCGGTGGGGCCGTTTCGCGTGGGAGATGAGCACC
>CAZGRT010000196.1:0-8755 GCA_964528225.1 uncultured Thermodesulfobacteriota bacterium
GGGATGTCCTGGCCCGTAATCACACCCTTCACCCCCGGGAGGGCCTTGGCCTTGGAGGCGTCGATCCGGACGATGCGGCCGTGGGGGATGGTCGACCGGACGAGCTTCCCGTGCAGCATCCCGGGAAGCGCCAGGTCGTCCGTGAACTGGGCCTGACCGGTGATCTTGGCAGCCGCATCGTGCATCGGCACCCGCCGCCCCACGACGTTGAGCACCTTCATGTGGCACCTCCCTGGAGCTTCGAGGCAGCCAACTCGACCGCCTCCACGATCTTCACGTAGCCCGTGCACCGGCACAGGTTCCCGGCCAACTTGCGCTGGATCTCCGACCGCGTGGGAGTGGGGTTCTCGGCCAGCAGCTCCGTGGCACTCATGATGAACCCCGGCGAGCAGAAACCGCACTGCAGGGCTCCGTGGTCGACGAAGGCCCGCTGCAGGACCGAGAGCCCCCCTTGCTCCGCGGCGATCCCCTCGATGGTGCAGACCTCTCGGTCCTGCGCCTCGACGGCCAGGGTGAGGCACGCCAGCACCGCCTGGCCGTCCAGGAGCACGGTGCAGGCACCACACGCCCCGAGGTCGCAGCCGCGCTTCGTGCCGGTGAGGAACGCCTTCTCCCGCAGCGCCTCGAGCAACGTGGTGTTGGGGGCGCAGGCGATCTCGTGTCGATCGCCGTTGATCGTCAGCGCAAGAACGTGTTTGCCCTCCATCTTCGTCCTCTCCTTCCCGCTGCGCGCGCTACGCCAGGGCCCCGAGCGCTCTGGCGCCGAGGCTGGCCATGAGGTCCCGCTTGAACCTCACACCGTGAATCGTGGTCGGGGCGACCTTGGCGGCCTTTCCGGCCACCGCCACGGCCGCCTGCACGGCCTCCCGGGTCAACGCTCCGCCCTCCAGCGCCGCCTCCATTTCGCGCGCCCTCACCGGCGCCCGGTCCACGGCGGTGAACGCCACGCGGACCCCGTCGTCTCCCCGCCAAGCTGCGGCCCCAACGATGGGAAAATCGATGGCGCCCCGGAGGGCGAATTTCTCGTAGCGGGAGCGGCCATTGGCCGCCGCCCGGGAAATCACGACGGCGGTCAAGATTTCGGAAGAGCCCAGGGTGAGGGGCGCCTCCCCCTTGCCGGAGTACAGGTCGGCCAACGCCACCTCGCGCTCGCCCCGGGGGCCGGTCACACGGACCGCAGCATCGAGGGCGAGGAGGGCCGGGGCCACATCTCCGGAATAGGCGGAAAAGCAGACACCCCTGCGGCCGACGACGTGGCAATCCTCCCCGCCGGCCTTGAAACAGAGGCTTCGGGCCTGCCGCCACTCCCACGACTGGTTGAAGAACCGGCACCGGGTGTTCTGGCACAGGTTGCCGGCCAGCGTGCCCATGGTCTGGTGGCGGTAGGACCCCACCGCCATCGCCGCCTGGACGAGGGCCGGACAGCTCTTCGCCAGCCCCTCGTGGCGCTGGACTTCCTTGAGGCTCGTGCCCGCCCCGATCACCGTCGCCCCGTCCTCGTCCCGGAAACCACGCAGTTCAGACAGGCGGGAGAGGCTCACCAGACAGGGCGGTCCTTCCACCCCATGCTTCATGTTCACCAGGAGGTCCGTCCCGCCGGCCAGGGCCTTCGCTCCCGGGTGATCGTCCAGCAGCCGGATCGCCTCGGCCACCCCAGAGGGTTGGTAGTAGGTGAATTTGGGCAAACGCATGAAGGGCCTCCTCTGGGTTCGGGCAGGACTTCCACCCGGTCAGCGCAGGGTCTGGCGGTGCCGGGCGTTGGCGGCAAGCTCGGCAACCCCGCCGGCGCCGAAGCGCTTCACCTTCAGCCCGCCGGAGAGCCGGGGGAAGTCCTCCACCACCAGGAGCTCGTCGGGGAGCTTGAAGTCCGCCACCCGGTTGCGCAGGTACTCGCGCACCTCGACCAGGGTCAGGTTCACCCCCGGGTCGTGCAGGCGCGCGCACACGCACAGCGACTCCCCGAGGACCGCATTCGGCGTGGGCACCGCGCAGACTTCGGCGATCTTCGGGTGATCCGCGAGCAGGGCCTCGATCTCGGAGGGGATGATCTTGAATCCGCCGCGGTTGATCCACTCCTTGAGACGCCCGAGCACCCGCAGGCACCCCGTGGCATCCCGCGCCACCAAGTCACCGCTGTGAAGCCACCCGCCCCGCAGGCTCTGGGCGGTCTCCTCGGGCCTCTGCCAGTACCCGCGCAGCACGTGCCAGCCCGACAGGAGCAATTCGCCCGGCTTCCTGTCGGGAACGTCCGCCCCGGTGACGGGATCGACGACCCGGGCCGCTGTCTCCGGGATGGGGATGCCGAGGGAGGATTCCCGCAAAGCGAGCTCCGTGCCGTAGGGGAACATGAGGGAGGGCCCGGTCTCGGAGGAACCCAGGAAGGAGTATAGGTAGACCCCCATCTCCTCCCGTGCCCGCCGGAGCAGCCCCGGGGGCGCGATCTGCCCCGCAATGGACCCTGCCCGCAGGCTCCCGAGGTCCCAGCTCCCTTCCGCTAGGTGCTTGAGCTCCAGCAGGTAGTGCGCCGGGGCGCCGGGCTGGAGCGTGACCCTCTCGCGCTGGATCAGGTCCAGCGCGGCGCGGGCGGAGAACTCCTCCATCAGCACAACCGTGGCACCCAGGAGCACCGGCTGCATCAGGACCGCGCCGCAACCGTAGGAGTGGGTCATGGGAAGAAAGCCGAGGAACACGTCGTCCTCGGTGGCGTCGGTCCCCAACGCATACGCCCGCGCCGTGCGCACCGCCTGGGACTGGCCGATCATCGCACCCTTGGGCTGCCCCGTGGTGCCGGAGGTGTAGACGAGCATGCAGAGGTCGTCTGGGGAAACCGGGACCGCGGGCGGTGGCGCCCCCGCGCCTCCGTGGAGCAGTTCTTCGAACGGAAGGACCCGGGGATCCGTCCCCCCGGAGGCTGTCGCTCGGCTCCGGGCCGATACGATCGTTTGCAGCCCGGGGACGGCTCCCGCCCCGCCGGTCAGCCAGTCGGCGTAGCCAAAGCCATCCCACGTCTCGAACACGAAGGCCGCCTTCGAACCCGAGTCTCGCAGGATGAACGACGCCTCCTTCTCCCGGTACCGGGGGTTGATCCAGGCAACCACGACCCCGAGCCGTTGGAGCGCGTAGAAGGCAATCGCCAACTCGATGGAGTTCACCATGTACACGGCGGCCCGATCCCCCCGGCCGAGCCCACGGGCCGAGAGTCCTGCCGCAACCCGAACCGACGCCTCCCGCAACTCGCCGAAGGAGATGCGGTCCTGGCCGGACACGAACGCGGTCTTGCCCGGGAGGCGCTCGGCGGTCTCCGCCAGCATGCGCCATGCGGTGTGCCCAGCCAGTGCCCCAAACGGCGACGCCGTCCAAGGGGTCAACGAAGCCGAACCCATCTGCCCTCTCCCGCCCCTTTTGGGGTCGCGTCGATCTCCCCAGATCGTTCTACCAATGGAACAACATAGAGATTGCTTACCACAATATCACATTGTTTGGCCGCAACAAGCCATTTTTTTATTGCATCATCGTTCCACATATGGAACGATAGCCTCGCCTGCACCCTCTCTCTCCTCGGAGCGCGCACCGTGCAAGACCTCAGCCCCTCTCCCCGACCGCCGCTCAAGCCTCCCGCGCCTGCCGTGGGACGTGCGTTCCTCGTTCTCGGCCTCCTGGCGCGGGCGCCTGCTCCCCTGGGAGTCTCCCAGATCGCCACCGCCCTCGGCCTGGGCAAGGCCACGGTTCACGCCCTGCTCCGGGCCCTGGCCGCTGCGGGCGCCGTGGAACCGACCGGGGAGAAGAAGTACCGCGTGGGCCCTGTCGTGGAGACTCTGGCGGCCAGTCGGAGGAGGGGGCGCGCCCTCGAGGAGACGTGCCGTCCCCTCCTGGAGGGGCTCGCCGCCGACCTGGAGCAGACCGCGATCCTGGGGGTGCCGGACCGGGACCGATTGCGGATCGCCGCCGTGGTGGAGGGGGGCGGCGAACTGCGCATCGGAGCCGCCCCAGGCCACCGGATCCCCCTTCTCGCCGGCGCCCACGGCAAGGTCTTGGCGGCCTGGGAACCGCAGGCGGCACCGGCCCTGCGGGCGATGTCCGGCACTCTCCCGGATTTGGAAGCCGAACTGGAGGAGGTGCGGCGGGCCGGGGTGGCCTACGATCGCGGCGAGTACCTGGAGGGCGTCGTGGCGGCGGCCGCCCCGGTGCTGGGTTCCGCCGGCAGGGTCGCCGGGGTGCTTTACGTGGTCGGGCTGCGAGACTTCGTGGGCGAGCCTCGGCTCCTCCGGGCCGGCGAAGCGGTGCGACGGGCGGCCCGCCTGGCGACCGAGGTTCTGGAAAGCTAGAGACTTGGCGGTGGGCCCGACGTCAGGTCAACGGGGACCCGTACCCACGGGGCCCCACCCACGCCCGTGGGCCAGGATCACGCGCAGCGGAAGACCTCGGGAGCCCGGGGCCGAGGTCCTTGCCGCAGAGGACCCGGGTAGTCACCTCGGAGCACGCGCCTGCTGTGCGCCCAGCACGACCAGCGCACCCGCGCCCTTCGTGGTACCCCTTTCCCGCCCGCCAGCGGCTCACGAGAACCCCCGACCGCGGGAAGTCGCCAAGACCGGCGCGGAGGCCCTCTCCCCCTACCCGTGCCGGCCCCCGGTCTCCCTCTCCCTCTTCTCCCGGAGCGCGCGCCACACTTTCTCGTAGCTCAGGGGCAGGGAGTTCACGCGCACCCCCATGGCGTCGAAGATGGCGTTGGAGAAGGAGCCCATGGTCGGATTGGTGGCCCCTTCGCCCACCTCCTTCACCCCCCACGGCGCGGCAGGCTCGCGGCTGTGCACCACCTCCGAGTGGATCGACGGCACGTCCAAGGCGGTCGGGATGCGGTAGTTGGCCAGGTCCGGGTTGCGCACGCGGCCGTTCTCGTCGAACAACACCTCTTCCCACACGGTCTCCCCCATGCCCATCACGAGCGCGCCGTGGACCTGGCCGTGGAGCAGGCGGGGGTTCACCACGGTGCCGCAGTCGTGCACGTCCCACACCCCGAGTACCCGCACCTCCCCGGTCTCCTCGTCGATCTCGACCTCCGACACCTGCGCCCCGAAGCTGTACGCCGGCGAGGTCCCCACCGGGGCTCCCTTGAACGTCCCGCCGAGCCGGGGCGGCGTGTAGCTGCCCTTCCCGACCAAGGGGCCACGCAGGATGAAGTGCTTGCGAGCCACCTCCTCGAAGGTAAGCGGCTGCACCTTCTCCCTGCTCTTCGAGAACACCCGGCCCTCGCGGCAGTCCAGGTCGCCTGGGGGCAGCCCCAGCATCACCGAGGCCATGTCGAGGATCTGACTCTTGACCTCTTCCCCGGCCTGCTTCGCCGCTGCGCCGGTCATGAGGGTCTGCCGGCTGGAATAGGCACCGAGATCCATCGGGCAGGTCTCGGTGTCGGCCGCGACGATCTTCATCTGCTCGTAGCGGTAGCCCATCGCCTCGGCCGCCATCTGGCACAGGACCGTGTCCGAGCCCTGGCCGATATCCGGGGCCCCGGTGTACAGCGTCGCGGACGTGCCGTCCTGGTTGACCTTCAGCACCACCGCCGAGTGGGGCAGGTCGCTGCGCACGATGGGGTACCCGGCGCCGGAGACGAAGCTCCCCGTCGCGACGCCGACGCCACGGCCCCGGGGCCGGTGGCTGCGCTTCCGGTCCCAGCCCGAAACTTGCCGGGCCTGCTCCAGGCACCGCCGAAGCTCGCACGAGTTGATCGCGAAGTCGTTGGGGGTGACCGTATCGGGCCGGCGGCAGTTGCGCAGGCGGATGTCCATGGGGTCGATCCCCAGGTCCGCCGCCACGTTGTCGAGGTGGCTCTCGAACGCGTACTTGGGCTGGGGCGCACCGTGCCCGCGCTGGGCCCCGCACGCCGGCAGGTTCGTGTAGACGCGCACCATGTCGAACTTGTAGTTGTCGAACTCGTACGTCAGGGGGAGCAGCGCCCCGGCGTAGTACGCCGTGGTGATCCCGAGGCTCGTGTACGCCCCCCCGTCCATCATGAAGTCCGCGTGGATGCCGAGGATCTTGCCGTCCTTCGTCACGCCCGAGGTGACTTCCATGTACTGGGCGTGCCGGCCGCGGTTGTGGGCGAACATCTCGGCCCGGTCGTAGAACATCCGCACGGGCCGCCCCGTCCGTCGGGCCAGCACCGCCCCGGCGTACTCGAGGCCGGTGGGCTCGAGCTTGCCCCCGAAGCCGCCGCCCAGGTAGGGCTTGACGACCCGCACGTCCCCCACGGGCATCCCGAAGATCCGCGCGATGTAGTACTGAAAGTAATAGGGGGACTGCGTGCTCGAGTAGACCTTCAGCCTCTCCCCGTCCCACATGGACGTCGCCGAATGGGGTTCGATGGGGGCCTGATAGGTGCGGTTCCCCAGGAACGCGTCGGTGCGCACGTGGTCGGCCTCGGCGAAGGCCTTCTCCACGTCGCCGAAACTCTGGTGGATCTCCACGCTGATGTTGCGCGGGTACTCCTCGTGGATGCGGGGCGCGTCCTCGTCCATGGCCCGCCGGAAGTCCAGGACCGCCGGCAACGGCTCGTACTCGACGCGGATGAGGCGCAGCGCCCGGTAGCAGGTCTCCTCGTCCACGCACGCCACGGCCGCCACCTTGTCGCCCACGAAGCGCACCTTGTCACTGCAGAAGATGTTCTCGTCCCAACGGGCCGGGCTGATGCCGTACTTGAGGGTCGGCACGTCCTTGTGGGTGATGACCGCCTTGACTCCCGGGAGGCGCTCGGCCTGGGAGGTGTCGATCGACAGGATCCTGGCGTGGGGGTGGGGACTCGTGAGGATCTTTCCGTAGAGCATGTTGTGGAACTTCAGGTCGCCGGCGTACCGGGCCGCGCCGGTCACCTTCTCCCGACCGTCCTTGCGGGGGACGCTCCTTCCGATCACCGAGTGCGCGTCGCTCATCTCGACCTTTCTCGCCGTCTCGCCGGGTTCACGCGCCGAGCCACGTCACCCCCTCCTCGTCGTCCGGGGCCGTGCGACCCTGCGCCGCGGCCAGAACCGCTTCCACGATGTGCACGTAGCCCGTGCACCGGCACAGGTTGCCGCCGATGGCCTCGCGGACCTCGATTTCCGTGGGGTTGGGGGTTCGGGCGAGAAGCGCCTTCGCCGACAGGATCATGCCCGGCGTGCAGTAGCCGCACTGGACCGCCCCGTGGTTGATGAAGGACTGCTGGAGGGCGTCCAGCTTCCCGTTCTGCGCCACACCCTCGACCGTGGTGACCTCCCGGCCGTCGGCCTCCACGGCCAGAACCATGCAGGAGTCCACGGGCCTCCCGTCGAGCAGCACGGTGCAGCTGCCGCAGTCGCCCAATTCGCAGCCCTTCTTCGTCCCCGTCAGGTCGAACTGGTCCCGCAGCAGGGTCGTGAGCGTCACGTTGGCCCTAACGACCGCCGTGCGGGGATCGCCGTTGACCGTCATGGAGATCACGTACCGTTTGACCCCGTCCCTGTCGGTGATCGCTTCCATGACCCCTCCTCAGCCGTGGCCTTCTTCAATGGCCTGCCGCAGCGCCCGTCGTGTCAGGACCCGGGCCAGGTTGCGCCGGTACTCGGCCGAACCCCGGATGCTGTCCCGCGGCCGGCTGTCCGCCTCGGCCCGGAGGCCGGCCTCCTCGAGCACCTCGTCCGTCGCCGGTTTGCCTCGCAGGTAGTCCTCGGCGGCGGGTGAGCGGATCACCGTGGGCGCGCAGGAGGACAGGGCCACCCGGGCCTCCTGGATGCTCCCTCCCTCGCAGCGCACGGCCACCGCCGCGCCGGCGACCGCGAGCGCCCCCGAACGCCGCAGCCCGAACTTCAGGTACCGGCTCCCCGTCCAGCCCCCGTCGGGGATCACCACCTGCGTCACGAGTTCGTCCGCCGCGATCACCGTCTGGGCGGCGCCCGTGAACACCTCCTCGAGGGGCATCTCCCGGCTGCCCCCGTTGCGCGCGAGATGCACCCTGGCCCCCAGCGCGATGAGGATGGGGGGCAGGTCGGCCGACGGCACGCCGTTGGCGATGTTGCCGCCCACGGTGCCCAGGTTGCGGATCTGCAGCGAGGCCATTTGATGCGCGGCGTCGCTTACGCTCCGGTATCTGCCTTGAAGAACGGGCGAATCCACCACCGCGCTCTGGGTCGCCAGCGCACCGATCACCACACCCGTGCCGGCCTCGTGCCGAATGCCGCGCAACTCGTCGAGTCTCTTGAGCGACACGAGGGCCTTCGGCGCGAGCTTGCCTACCTTCATCTTGTGGAGCAGGTCGGTGCCCCCGGCGAGCACCCGGGCCTCCGGCCCGAGGTCGTCGAGCAGGCGGAACGCCTCCCCGAGGCTGGCCGGCGCGTGATAGTCGAAGTCGGGAAGGTACATGGTCACCCCTGTGGGCTCTCTCGCGTCGGAGGACGGGCCCGCGCCCTGCCCACTCTCCGCGGAGCACGGCTCCCGGTTCGGAAGGGTAGGCGGTCGTTCACCTGGAAGAACGGATGCACTTCATACCTGGGAGCACCAGAAGGTCAAGAGGAAAAGCATCCGACAACTTCCGGGTTGACCAGAACTGCCCTCCGGGCGCATGCTTCGTTCACTGGAGTGAACGAAATGCCTACGAACTACCGGGCACCGGCGATCGGCCGGGCCGCTAGGATCCTCGAGCACCTGGCCGGGGCCGGAGAACCCCCGACGCTCAGCCAGCTCGCGCGGGACCTGGGCTACGGCAAGAGCAGCACCCACGGCCTGCTCCAAGGGCTCGAGAGCCTGGGGT
>CAZGRT010000197.1:0-4856 GCA_964528225.1 uncultured Thermodesulfobacteriota bacterium
AACCAGCCCATCAAGAAGGGCGACACCATCGAACCGAAGTTCGGCCAGTGGAAGGGCGTGAACGAGTTCGTGCTGAAGAACTCCCACGAGGCCATCTCCTCCTTCAGCGCCTACTCGCTGATGGTGGACCCCATGACCTCCTGCGGGTGCTTCGAGGCCATCACGGTGCTGCTGCCCATGTCCAACGCGGTCATGGTGGTGGACCGGGACTACGCCGGGCCGACTCCCTGCGGCATGCCGTTCTCGACGCTCGCCGGCTCGGTGGGCGGCGGCGCACAGACCCCGGGCTTTGTGGGCATGTCCAAGTTCTACATCGGGTCGAAGAAGTTCATCAGCGCCGACGGCGGGATCAAGCGCATCGCCTGGCTGCCCAAGGCACTGAAGGAGTCTCTGAAGGACGTCATCGAGAAGCGGGGCGCGGAAGAGGGCTGCGCCGACCTTTACGAGAAGATCGCCACCGAGGAGAACGCCACCACCGAGGAAGAGGTGCTGGAGTTCATGCAGAAGGTGGGGCACCCGGCCCTCGAGATGGAGCCGATGATGTAGGGACCTCCGGAGGGGCAGGGCGTCGCGCCGTGCCCCTCCGGACTCCGGGGACCGATCGAAACTCTGCGAACCGCGCGTTTGCTGACGAAAGGAGATTCCGCCCATGGGACTGACTGGAATCCAGATCTACAAGATGCTCCCGCAGACCAACTGCAAGGACTGCGGCGAGCCCACCTGCCTTGCCTTCGCGATGAAGCTCGCGGCGGGCAAGGCGGAGCTCGCGAAGTGCCCCTACGTGTCCGACGAGGCCAAGGAGAAGCTCTCCGAGGCCAGCGCTCCGCCGATCCGGGTGGTGGAGCTCGGCCAGGGCGCAGCCGCTCACAAGGTGGGCGGCGAGACCGTCAAGTACCGCCACGAGAAGACCTTCGTGAACCCCACCGGCATCGCCGTGGCACTGACGAACAACATGGCGGCCGACGCGGTGGACGCCGAGCTGAAGCTGCTCAACGAGACCGGCTTCGACCGGGTCGGGCTCACCCTGAAGCCGAACCTCGCCTTCGTGTGGGACCAGAAGAAGGACCAGGGGTCCTTCGTGGAGCTGGTGAAGAAGGTGGCCGGCGCCACCGAGAAGGGCCTGATCCTGTCCTCCGAGAGCCTCGACGCGCTCAAGGCGGCGGCCGCCGCCATCAAGGGGAAGAAGTTCGCCCTTCACGCGGCCACGGCGGCTACGGCCGATGTCTTCGTCCAGATGGCCAAGGACTTCGGGTGCGCCGTGGTGGCCAAGGGCGACAGCCTCGACGACCTCGCGGCGGTGGGCGAGAAGTTCGTGGCGGCAGGGCTGAAGGAAGTGCTCCTGGATACGGGCTGGAAGGGCCTGCGCGAGACCGTCACGGCGAACATCGCGATCCGGAGGGCGGCGCTCGACAAGAAGGTCCGCGCCCTCGGTTTCCCGACCATCGCGTTCCCGTGCGCCATGACCGACCACAAGGAGCTCCAGGCCGCGTACGCGACGATGCTGATGGACAAGTATGCCGGCGTGGTCGTGCTGAGCACCCTCGACCCGGCCGTGACCCTGCCGCTCCTCGTGAACCGGCTCAACGTCTACACGGACCCCCAGCGGCCGATGACCATGGACCAGGGGATCTACGAGATCAACAACCCCGGCCCGAACAGCCCCGTGATCATCACGACCAACTTCGCGCTGACCTACTTCGTGGTGAGCGCCGAGGTCGAGGGGAGTCGGGTGCCCACCTGGCTCCTGATCATGGACACGGAGGGCATGAGCGTCCTCACCGCATGGTCGGCCGGCAAGTTCGTGGCCGACGCCATGGCGCCCTTCGTCAAGAAGAGCGGCATCACGGAGAAGGTTCCGCACCGCAAGATCATCATCCCCGGGTACGTGGCGCAGCTCTCCGGCGAGTTCCAGGAAGAACTGGGCGAGGGCTGGGACGTCATCATCGGCCCCCGGGAGGCTGCCGACCTTCCGAAGTTCCTCAAGGACTACGCGGCCAAGAACGGTTGACCGGATCCAGGGGCGGTCGGCGGGGTCGACCGCCCCTCGCTTTTCCGGGCCGCTCCCGTAGGGGGGCCGGGTCCCAACCTTTACTGAAGAAAGAACCAGGAGGGCAGGAATGAAGATCTACACCATTGCCGAGAGCATCAACATCATGTCGAAGACGATCGGGCCGGCGATCCGGGAGAAGAGCAAGGGCCCCATCCAGCAGATGGCCGAGGAGGAACTCAAGGCCGGAGCGGACATGCTGGACCTGAATCTCGGTCCCGCGCGCAAGGCCGGCGACGAGATGATGCAGTGGCTGGTCCAGACGGTCCAGGAGGTGAAGAAGGACGTGCGGCTGGCGCTGGACACGACCAATACCCTCGCTGTCGAGGCGGGCCTGAAGGTCTGCAACGAGCGAGCCCTGGTGAACTCGATCTCGGCGCAGCCGCAGAGCATGGAGGAGCGGTTGCCACTCGTGAAGAAGTACGACGCCGACTTCGTGGCGCTGACCATGAGCGAGGAGGGGATCCCCCGGGACGCCAGCGAGCGCGCCGTGGCACTTTCCACCATCATGGCGACGGGTGACGAACTGGGGATCGACCACGCCCGTTACTGGGTCGACCCCATCGTGCTGCCGGTGTCGGTGGACATCAACCAGGTCAAGGCGTACATGGAGTTCCTCCCCATGGTGAAGGACATCGTCCCCGGGGCGACCAACACCTGCGGGCTCTCGAACGTCTCCAACGGCGCGCCCCACGACCTGCGGCCGATCCTCAACCAGGTGTACCTGCTCATGCTCTACCACCTGGGTCAGGAGTCGGCGATCGTGGACGCCTACGACGCCGACATGATGGGGATCTGCCAGGGCAAGTGGGCGGCCGAGGCCGCGTACGTCGCCAAGCTCATGGACGGAGAGGACGCGGCTCCGAAGACGGACAAGGAGAAGCTCCTTTACAAGACCGTGCGGGTCCTGAACGGAGACGTGCTGTACTCCCACTCCTGGCTGCAGGACTGAGTCCGATCGCTCTTCAGGGGGGAGGGAAACCTCCCCCCTTCGTCTTGCCCCTTGACAACAATATAACGGCATTTTATCTTAGCCCATCCTTCGGGCCACCGGACTCCTGCGTCGGTTCACCGGGCGTGGAGGGAGGGGTTTACCGGATCGCCCGTTCACGCCAGGTGCGAGATCCGGAGCCGTCGGGCGGGGAACCGGTCCCACACGGGTCCGTTTGTCCTGAAGGGAGTAGCGTTTTGCCCGTTGACGCGGCGGCAGGGCGCGGGTAGAATGCTGCAGCGCAGTATGGCGCAGGGGAAACGACGGCCGCCGTCGAGAGCGGGAGGGCGCTTCCGTGGGCAAGCGAAAGAAGTCCAGCTACATCATCCAGTCGGTCACCAACGCCCTCGACTTGCTCGAGGAGTTCCGGGGTGAGGACACCGAGTTGGGCGTCACCGAGTTGTCCAAACGGCTCGGGCTTCACAAGAACAACGTGTTCCGCCTTCTCGCCACGCTCGAGAGCCGTGGCTACATGGAGCAGAACAAGGTCACGGGCAACTACCGGCTCGGACTGAGGGTCCTGGAACTGGGCCAGGTGTTCATCAAGCACATGGGCCTTCTCAAGATGGCCCGGCCGATTCTCGAGGAGATCGTCGAGCGGGCCAACGAAACGGCCTACCTCGGCGTGATCCGAGACGACCGGGTCGTGTACGTGGACGTCGTGGAGGCAACGCGGCCGGTGCGGGTCGTCTCCCGGGTCGGGGTGGGTTTGCCCGTGTACTGCTCGGCGGTGGGGAAGTCCCAGATCGCGTTCGAGTCCGAGGACGAGGTGGAGAGGGTCCTCGCAGAGAGCGTGATGAAGGCCTACACGGAGCACACGATCACGGACCGGGCCCGCCTTCTCCAGCAACTCGAGAGGATCCGCGGGGCCGGGTACGCGCTCGACGACGAGGAATACGACGAGGGCATCCGCTGCGTGGGCGTGCCGGTGCGGGACTACACGCGCCGCGTGATCGCCGGCCTCTCCATCTCGGGTCCTGCCTACCGGTTCACGGAGGAGCGCCTCGAGCAGGAGTTGATCCCGCTGGCGCTGGAGGCGGGCCGCAAGCTCTCGTCGCGCCTCGGCTTCGAGGCCGGGCAGGAGGGCTGATCCCCCGGGATCGCCGGCGCTCCAACGGCGCCCGAGTCTTTAGTTCGGCTAAATTCATTTTACCCGGGCTAAAGAATCCTTGACCCCTCCGGGTGGAGCACATAGAATGCCGCGGTTCCTGCGGCATTCCCCCATCCTTCTTCCGAAAGTCGCCTGGCCTTGACTCGTCTGCAGCGAGCCTCTCGGAGCCGATCGTCCCCGGTGCCCCCCAAGGCGGGCCGGAAGGCGGGGGCTCGTGAGAAGACCGGGGGGGCCGCTCCGGTCGCGGCGGGCCGCGAGGCGCCCCTCGAGGATTTCAACATCGGGGCGAAGATCAAGGGCCTGCGACTCCTCCGCAAGAAGACCCTCCAGGAGGTCGCCGACGAGACCGGCTTCTCGCCCGCCCTCATCTCCCAGGTCGAGAACAACAACGTGTCGCCGCCGCTGGCGACGCTCTCCAAGATCGCCAAGGTGCTCGGGGTCCGCGTGGGTTACTTCTTCCGGGAGGAGGGGCCGGAGGAGGCGTACGAGGTGATGCGCCGGGAGGAGCGGCCCGCCGTGACCCGGGTCATCTCCCGAACCGGCGGCCAGCACGGCTACACCTACAACGCGCTCACCCACCGCAAGCGCGACAAGATCATGGAGCCGTTCCTCCTCTTCGTCGACCCCGGCATGCGGGACGAGGAGAACCTCTACAGCCACGAGGGGGAAGAGTTCCTGCTCATCCTGGAAGGCGAAGTGGAACTGGT
>CAZGRT010000198.1:0-2652 GCA_964528225.1 uncultured Thermodesulfobacteriota bacterium
GGTATCGGAAGGCTTTCGACCGGGAGGACCGCTTCACCTTGGGAACCGGAGCAGAATCTTCCCGCTGAAGAAAGGCGGCGGGCGGCTCGAGGCCGCCCGCCGGGCATTCCAGGGTGTTCCCGCGTGGGGAGGACTACCGGGCCATCGCGGGCCCGGTCACGTCGAACTCGACGCACTCCGAGCCGACCTGGGCCAGCGTCCGAGCCGGCACGGCGGACGGATTCCGGATCTTCAGCATCCACTTGCCGTCCGCGCGAACGGCCGCGCTCCCGAGAAGGGCCCGCGTTTCGGCGTCCCGGACGAGGACGACCGAATCCGGCCGGGCCGCCGTGCCTTCGATCCGAAGCACCGAACTCTCCGGCTTCCACGCCGCGCCGGTGATCGCCACGTCCACCGCCGCCGCGGTGGTCGCCGCTGCCGCGATCATCGCGAAACCGAGAACTGCTCTCCACATCCTTGCTCCCCGCATGGCTCTTCCTCCGTGAGTTTGGGTTGCCGGAACCGTTCCTGCCGTATCGGCCGGAACGGGCGGGGGCTTGAAGGAGGAAGGGCATGCGGTGTAAGCAGTTTACCACGAAACGGTCGACCCCGGAAAATGGTGGGGCGGCTGCCCCAAGACAGCCGCCCCACCGTGTCCCGCCTTCCGGCGTCCTGCCTAGTCGCGGTCCATGTAGGCGTAGATCCGGCGGTTCTGGGCCCGGCCCTCCGCCGTGTCGTTGGAGGCCACGGGCTTGCTCTCGCCGAGGCTCTGCGCCGTGATGCGCTCCAGGGCGATCCCGTACTTCTCCGTCAGGATCTTCGCCACCGAGTTGGCCCGGCGGGCGGAGAGCTTGAGGTTGTACTCCTCCGTGCCCACGCTGTCGGTGTGGCCCTCGATGACCGCCGTGTAGGTGGGGTGGGCCTTCAGGAACTGAGCCACCTTCTCCACTTGGGGAAGGTACTCGGGCTTCACGTCCGCCTTGTCGAAGTCGAAGTTGATCCGCAGTTCCACCAACTCGACGTCGTCCTTCGGGTCGAGCGGGTTCGTCTTCTGCACCAGCACCTCGTGGCCGTCCGCCACCGTGCCCCCGTCCGTGTCGGCCTTCTTCGGGTCGGTCTTGTAGGTCAGGACCTCCTCGCCGTCCTTGAGCTTGTCGCCGTCGGTGTCGGGGTTCCTCGGGTCGGTGCCGTACTTCTGGGTCTCGTCCCAGTCGGTCAGGCCGTCGCCGTCCGTGTCCTTCGGGCAGCCGCTCGCGTCCACCGGCGCACCCTTGGGGGTGTTGGGACACTTGTCGAGGTGGTCGGGCACGCCGTCGCCGTCCGAGTCGAGCGGGCAGCCCACCGCATCCACCTTCACGCCCCGCGGCGTGTCCGGACACTTGTCCTTGTCGTCGGTCACCCCGTCACCGTCCGTGTCCTTCGGCGGAGGGGGCGGGGGCGGCGGGGGCGGCGGGGGCGGCGGAGCCGCCTTCTTCTGCTTCGCCTGCCAGCACGGCTCGGTCTTGGCGAGGAGCTCGTCGGCGGCCGTCTCGGCGTCCTGGAACTTGCCCGCGACCATCGCCGGCGAATGGTACTCCATCGCCTCGTGGCGGGCGTAGTCGAGCAGGACGCGCGCCTTCGCCAACTCCCGGGGCGCGCAGTCCATCGCGTCCATCTTCGCCGCCTTGTCGATCTTCGCGGCGATGGCCGCAGCCCGGTCGGAGTCGGACTGGGTCATGGGGCGCACCGCCCCGCACCCGGCCACGAGCAGGCCGGCTCCGAGGAGGACCCCGATCGCAAACGCGTTCCGGCGCCTCATTTCGCACCTCCCTTCGCCTTCTGGAGGGCCTCGCCGGACAGCTTCTCCGACTCCTCCGCCCAGGCCTGGGCGGCCTTCCAGTCCTGCTCCCCGTGTTCTTCCGCTGCCAGGCTCAGGTACATGTCGGCGGCCGTGTACTCGTAGGGCGCCTTGGCCTCCGCCCCCGCCGCCTTCGCCTCGCCCAGCGAGGCCTGCGCCCTTTGGATGGCCTGGCCGCTCGCGCACCCGGTGAGCGCGAACACCGCGACCCCCACTCCCAACCACAACCTCTTCATAAGGACCTCCTTTCCTTCCGACAGGGACCCCGGAGGGGAATTCCCCGGGCACGTCCTTCACTCGGTTGGCGCAAGTCTAGGGGGCGTGAACAGGTTGTCAAACCGACAAGGGCTAGGTTTGCTCGAAAGGTCCGGACTCTTCCTCCAAGACCTTGGCGGCCCGGTGGGCAACCCAGCCGGTGAGGCAACCGGCGAGGACGGAAAGGGTCCCCAGCAGCGGCGCGAGGGACCACACGGCGGGCGTCCGCAGGAGCCAGGAGGCGAGGACCAACTGCGCCAGGGCGTGGGCCTCGGCCCCGAGTACGCTGACCCCGACGAAGCCCAGCGGAGGGCTCGCGAAGCGCGCCGCCGCCATGACCGCGACGGCCGAGGCCGTGCCGCCCAGGGACAGGAGGAAGCCTGGCGAGAGGAAGCGGGCTGTGAGCAGGCCCCCCACGAGGACCTTGCCGAGACCCACCCACGCCGCCGCCCGGCCCCCCCACAGGTGGAGGGCCAGGAGCACCACGGCGTTGCCGAGACCCAGGCGGAACCAGGGCGTCGGCGTCGGGAAGAAGGTCTCGGCCGCCTGGACGGCCCCGGCCAGGGCGATCAGGAGGCCGA
>CAZGRT010000199.1:0-11910 GCA_964528225.1 uncultured Thermodesulfobacteriota bacterium
GCGGTGAAGTTCTTCTCGAGCAGGTGCCCCTGGAACGCCTCCACGGCGGCCGGTTCCGGGGCGCGGAACGGGCTGTCCTCGTGGGGGTTGTACGAGATCAGGTTCACCTTGCACCGCAGACCCGAGAGCAGCCGGACCAGCCGGCGGGCGTCCTCCAGGGTGTCGTTCACGCCCCCCAGCAGCACGTACTCCACGGTGTAGCGCGCCCGGGCCGGCAGGGGCAACTCCCTCATGGCTCCCAGGAGCTCGGCCAGGGGGTGACGGCGGTTCACCGGCATGATCCGGTCGCGCACTTCGTCCGTGGTCGCGTTGAGGGACACCGCGAGGCTCGGGAGCATCTCCGCGGGCAGGCGGCGCATGGCCGGGACCAACCCGCAGGTGGACACCGTGAGCCTGCGCCGCGTTATGTTCAACCCGTGGTCCGAGGTCATCACCCGGAAGGCGCCCGCGACCTGCTCGAGGTTGTGCAGGGGTTCTCCCATCCCCATGAACACCACGTTGGTCACCCGCGCCGGCGCGGCGAGACGCTGCCCGAGCACCACCTGCCCCACGATCTCGGCCGCGGAGAGGTTCCGGCTCAGCCCCGCCGCCCCGGTGCGGCAGAACGCGCAACCCATGGCACACCCCACCTGGCTCGACACGCACTGCGTGAGGCGGTCCTCGTCGGGGATGAGGACGGTCTCGACCCTCTCGCCGTCCTCCAAGCGCAGCAGGAGCTTCCGCGTGCCGTCACGGCTGGTCTGCTCGCGCTCCACGCGGGGCAGGGCCAGGCACGCCGACCCCTGGAGGCGCTCCCGCGAGTCCCGCGAGAGATCCGTCATGGAGGCGAAGTCCAGGACGCCCCTCCTGTAGATCCACTGCATCACCTGGCGGGCACGGAAGGTGCGCTCGCCCAGGGCCTGGAAGAAGTTCTCGAGACCGGGCAGGTCGAGCCCGAGGAGGTTCGTGGCGGCTGGCATCGTCATTGGGCGTGTCGAACAGGCCAACCCCCTTATAACCTTAGGGTTCCCGGGCCGTCAACGAAGGCCGTCCGGCTTCTTTGACACCCCTGGAAACCGCTGGCTATACTCCCGCCATGATCCCCCGCCTAGCCGCGAAGATGTTCGGTCTCGCGGCCATCACCGCTCTCGTGCTCGGCCTTCCGGAAGCGGCGTTCGCCTGGGGGCCCGCGACCCACCTGGAACTCGGCGGCCGGGTCCTCGAGCACCTGGGCGTTCTCCCGGCGGCGCTCCAGACCATCCTTCGGTCCCATCCCCTCGACTTCCTGTATGGGACGATCGCCGCCGACATCGTGGTGGCGAAGCGCTTCACCCACTACCTGCGCCACTGCCACCGGTGGACCGTGGGCCTGGAGGTGCTCGGCAAGGCCTCGCGCCCGTCCCAGGAAGCCTTCGCGTGGGGCTACCTCTCCCACCTCGCCGCGGACGTGGTGGCCCACAACTACTTCGTGCCTTACAAGACGATGCTCAGCTTCACCACCCGGGCGATGAACCACGCCTACTGGGAGGTGCGCTTCGACACCCACGCACCCGACGACATATGGCACATCCCCTATCGCATCAGCCAGGAGATGCACCAGAACAACGACGAGATCCTGAAGTCGGTCCTCTCCCGGACCCTGCTGTCGTTCCAGACCAACAAGGTTCTGTTCAACAGCGTGGTGTTGATGGGTCGGTTCCGCCGGTGGCACGACATCATCCGGCAGTCGCTCTCCCAGTCTCGGCTGGTCCTGGACCCGGAGCGAGTCCGGCGCTACAAGGCCCTCTCCCTCGACGCCACCCTCGCCTTCCTCGTGGACCGGGAGAACTCCTGGTGCTTCCGGGCGGACCCCACCGGGAGCCAGTCCCTCAAGGCCGCTTCGGTGATCCGGAGCCACCTCCGGCGCCTCTACGGGAGGGGGCGTCTGTCCGCGGAGACCTTCCACGAGGTGCTGGAACGATACCGGCCCCACCTGGAGGCCAGCATCTACGCGGAGCCGAGTTCCCACGAACTCGTGGAGGCGGCCATGGCCCTCCTCGAGGCGCCGCGGGCCTCCGCCCAAACGCCGTCGTAGCCCGTCAGGACCCGGGCTGGGCCGCGAGCCGAGCCTGGGCCTCCCGCCAGATGGCCCCCGCCGACGACGTGCCGATTCGATCCGCGCCCGCCGCCAGGAGCGCCTCGGCCTGCTCGTAGCTCCGGATGCCTCCCGCCGCCTTGACCCCGCACCGGCCACCCGCCACCTGCCGCAGCAGGCGCACATCGGGGATGCGCGCCCCGGTCGGGCCGAATCCCGTAGAGGTCTTCAGGTAGTCCGCCCCGGCGCCGACCGCCAGGGCCGCCGCCTCTCGCACCTTCGGCGGCTCCAGCGCCCCGGTCTCCAGGATCACCTTGAGCACCCCGGCGGCGGCGCGGCGCGCCTCGCGCAGTTCGGCGGAGACCGCGGTCAGCCGTCCGTCGAGGAACAGGCCCAGGTTGAAGACCAGGTCCACCTCGTGGGCGCCCGCCTCGAACGCCTCCCCAACCTCCGCAACCTTGGCCCGCACGGTCTGGGTGCCCAGGGGGAAGCCGGCGACGGTCACCACGCGCACCGGGGTCTTGGCCACATGGGCCAGCGCCTCCGCCACGCGGCACGGGGAGACGCACACCGCCGCGAAGTCTCGCTGAACGGCCTCGCGGCAGAGGGCCTCCACCTCGAGGGCGGTGGCGGCGGCGCCTAGCAGGGTGGACTCGATGCAGCGGGCGAAATCCCGCGCGTCTCTTTGCTGCATGCCGGCAAGCTACCACCCCCGTCCGGCGCGCCTCAAGCGGATTGCCCCGTCGCCTTTGTGGGCCGGCCGACCTTCAGGGTATGCTTCGGCCATGCGGGTGCTGGACCGATACGTGCTGGCCGAGTGCACGCCCTCGGTGCTCCTGGCACTGGCCGTGTCCACCTTCGTGCTCCTGATGCACCGCCTGCTCCGGCTCTCGGACCTCGTCGTGGCCAAGGGGGTGCCGGCCTCCGAGGTGCTCCGGCTCCTCGCACTGGCCCTTCCCGCCCTCCTCCCCATGCTGATCCCGGTCAGCCTCCTCCTCGGGGCCGTGCTTACGGTCGCCCGGCTCAGCGGGGACGGGGAGGTGGTGGCGATGCGGGCGGCCGGGATCTCGCTGGCGGCGAACCTCAGGCCGGTCGTCGCCCTCGCCGCCGTGGCGGCCGCGGTCACTGGTTCAATGAGCCTTTGGGTGCAGCCGCGGGCGGCCCAGGCGTTCAAGGCCGCGGCGTTCCAGTCGCTCCGCAGCCGGATCGACCTGTCGGCCGAGGCCGGGACCTTCCTCCGCCTCGCCCCCGGCCTCACCGCCTACGCCGCCCGGGTGGACGGCACGACCGGCACCCTCTCGGACCTGTTCCTCGAGGACCGGAGCGGCGAGGAGGCCCCTCGGTGGATGTTCGCCCGAACCGGGCGGGTCCGGGAGGAGGGGGGAGCGCTCGCGCTCTCCCTCGAGGACGGCGAACTCCACCAGCCGGACCCGGCTGAGGGTGCGTACCAGGTCGTGCGGTTCCGCGCCTCCAGCATCCGCATCCCCCTGCCCGCGGTCGCCTGGCGCGCCGACCCGGAAGACGGCCTCTCGGGAGAACTCCTGCGCTCCGTGCTCGACGGCACCGCCGACAGCCGCGTCCGCATGGAACTGCATCACCGACTGTCACTGCCCGTGTCGTGCCTCGTGCTCGGGTTCCTCGGCGCGGTACTCGGACTCCACCACCGGCGCACCGGAAGGGCCTGGGGCATCGCGCTGTCGATCGCGATCCTGCTCGCGTACTACTTCCTGCTCACCGCCGCCCGGGCGCTGGGCATCCGGGGAACCCTCCCACCGGAACTGGCCTCCTGGGCCCCGTGTGCGGTCATGGGGGCCGTGGCCGTTTACGCCTACGGGCGGAAGAGCCGCGAACAGGCCCTGCCGTGGGAGACCGCACTGACGGCGGCAGTGAGCCGGGCGCGGGCGCTCCGCTTCCCGAGAGGCCCTCGGTGAGCGTCCTCGACCGCCACTTGGCGCGCCGGTTCTTCTCCGCCTTCCTCCCGGCCGCCGCGTGCCTCGGGGGTCTCTTCCTGCTGGTGGACGTCTTCGAGAAGCTTCGGCTGCTTCTCCGCCATTCCTCGTCGGGGGCGGACGCGGCACTCTACTTCGCCGCCCGCCTGCCCTGGATGGCCTCCCAGGTCGCTCCCATGGCCGCGCTGCTGGCAGGCGTGCTCTCGCTCCTCGTCCTCGGCCGGCACGGCGAACTGACCGCCCTGCGCGCCTCCGGGGTGCCGCTGCGGCGGGTCGCGCTGCCGTACCTGGCCTGCGGCCTGCTCGTCAGCCTCGGAGCCGGGCTCGTCCAGGAGACGGTGGTGCCCCCCGCCTCGGCGATGGCTCGAGAGATCCGGGAGGTCCGCATCCGCGGGCGGGCGGCCGACTCCCTCCTCCGGGCGGAGGATCTGTGGATGCGCCACGGCGCCGTGCTGGTGCACGCCGAACTCGTGGACGTCCAGGGCGGGCGCCTCTTCGGCGTGAGCGCCGCCGAAACCGCGGGACACCGGCTGCTGCGCCGCCTGGACGCCCCGGAGGCACGGTGGGTCGACGGCGGGTGGACGCTCGTGGAGGCCGTGGTCCGGGAGTTCGCCGTCGACGGCACGTTCTCGACGGAACACCGCGGGCTCCTGCCCTACCCCCTCGCGGAGTCCCCCTCGGACCTCCGCCTCCGGGAACCGGGGCCCGACGAGAGCTCCTGGACGCAACTGCGGCTCCTCCGGGACCGCTTCCGGGCCCAGGGTGCCGACACGGGGAGCCTGGAGGTGGACCTCTGGGCCAAGACCAGCCAGCCGTGGGCCAGCCTCATCCTTTGCGCCCTGGCGTTCCCCTGGGCGGTGCGGCCACGCCGGAGCGGTTCCTTCGCCCCGGCGGTGGCGGTTTCCGTCGCCCTGGGTTTCTCCTACTGGCTGCTGCTGGCCGTGGGCATGTCCCTGGGCAGGGCCGGAGCCCTCCCCGCGCCGCTGGCGGCCTGGGCGGCGAACCTGCTCTTCGGCACGGCAGCGGCGGCGGCCATCTGGCGGGCCGACGCGACCGGCCCGGAGACCCCCCTGCCGGACAGGGGAGATCGCCGTCCGTTCAAGAACCCGCCCCCTCCACCAGCCGCCGCGCCGCCTCCAGGTCTTCCGGCCGATTGAGGTTGAGGAAGGACCGGAGGTCGGGGTCTTTCCCCCGCAGCTCCGCCTCTCCCACTTCCCGCCTGCGCAGCCCGGCAAAGGCATCCCGGACGCGGAGATTTCCCGCCCGGATGGCATCCGCGAAGGGGGACAGGCAGGTGACGCGATAGACCGCACAGAGGGGTTCGTAGCCGGCCTCGACCCGAGGCACCACGAGGTCCCACTCGTCCAGCAGGCCGTTCAGGAAGCGGAGCAGGTCGGGGGAGAGGAAGGGCATGTCCGCGGCGACGCAGAGCACGGCGCCCCGGGGGCCGAGGGTCTCCTCGGCATAGCCCAGGGCCGTGGCGATCCCCCCCAGGGTATCGGCGTCGAGGAAGCGGTCGGGGACGGTTGGGACCCCGAGCCGGCCGAGCCTGGGCGCCCCGCCCACGACGACCACCCGGTCCGACACCGGGGCCACCCGGGTGAAGACCCGCTCCAGGAGGGTGAGACCGCCGAGGAGCAGGGAGGCCTTGTCCGAACCCATGCGACGGCTGCGGCCGCCGGCCAGGATCGCGGTGAGGGGGATTCGGGGGAGCACGGTTGGTGGGTCCGGGCCGGGGGTGCCCCCGACCCCCTCCTCAGGCCCGGGGAGAGCCCACCGGCTCGGCCGCGAGGCCGACGCCCAGGGTGTCGGTCACGAAGTTGCGGACTCGGGCCGCGCCCACCATCATGGCCATGGCCAGCACCTGCCGGATCTCCGCCTCGGTGGCCCCCTCCTTCTTCGCGCCCGCGAAGTGCCGCCGGGTTCAGTGCCCGCAGCCGCCCGCCGCCGCCGCGGCCAGGGCGCAGAGTTCCCGTGTCCGCGGGTCCAGGACCTCCTCGAACTCGAAGTGCAGAAACTTCTGGCCGGCCATGGGCTCCTCCTCTACTCCTCCACCACCCGGTTGCAGAGTTCGTCCACGTCTCCTTCCCGCCACGGGAAGTGCTCCGCCAGGACCTTCCCCACCTCCTCCACCGCGTACGCCAGGCCGCCCCCGAAGTCGTCCCCCCGAAAGCGCTCCCCCATGCCGTCGCGGATGTGATCCCAACCCTCCTGCCCCACCACGCGGTGGACCGCCTCGTCGCCGAAGATCGCGAAGCGCCGGCTCGCCACGGCGAGGAGGATCAGCACGGCGTTCCGTCCCTCGGTCTCGTGCATCCGAAGCCCGGTGAAGCGCTTCCGCGCTGCCTCCAGGACGTCTCCGGAGACGGCCCGGCACACGACGACCCGGATCTCGGCCGACGTCTGCCGCTCGGCGGCGGCGATGGCCGCCTCGACCCGGGCCCGCTCGTCGCCGGACAGGAACGCCCGGGGCCTGCCGCTCCTCGCCATCGGACCTCCTACCAGCCCCCGCTCGCCCCGCCCCCGCCGAAACCACCGCCCCCGCCGCCGAAGCCTCCTCCCCCGCCTCCCAGGCCTCCGCCGAACCCGCCCGGACCGATCCACCAGAAGCCTCCGCCGTGCGCGCGGCGGCTGCGGGGTCCGAGGTGGGCGGCACGCCGAAGCGATCCGAGAACGCCGATGAAGATCAGGAGCAGGAGGAACGGGACCAGCCCCGCGATGGGAGCCGGCACCCCGCGACCGCGGTCCGGCAGGGGCTGGAATTCGCCTCGGCTCGCGGCGTCCAACGCCTCCACCGCGGCGAAGATGCCCTCCGCGTAGCGCCCCTCGCGGAACGGCGGGGCGAGCACGTCCCGGATCACGCGCCCGGCCACGGCGTCCGGGATCGTGCCCTCGAGCCCGTACCCCACCTCGATGCGAACCTTCCGGTCGTCCACGAAGACGAGCAGGAGCAGCCCGTTGTCGCGGCCCGCGTGCCCGACCTTCCACGCCTCGGCCAGGCGGATGGAGAAGTCCTCCAGGCTCTCTCCCTCCAGGCTCCGGAAGATCGCCACGGCAAACTGGTTGGAACTCGCCTCCTCGACGGTCCGGAGGCGCGACTCGATGTGCGCCCGGTCCGCCGGGGAGAGGAGCCCTGCGAAATCGCTGACCCTCCCCAGGGGCTTCTCCGGAACCTCCAGGGCCCACGCCGCCACCGAGCTCAGCAGGAGGGCCAGGGCGACGATCCCGCTCGTCCGGTTCGGCCTCCGCTCAACCGCCACGCGCGTCACCACCCTAGAACCGTCAGAACTTCACCCTCGGAGCCGCCTCCGCCCCCTCTTCGGCCTGGAAGTACGGCTTGGCCTGGAATCCGAAGGCACCTGCCAGGAAGTTGGCGGGAAAACTGCGGATTCGCGTGTTGTATTCGCGCGACGCCTGGTTGAAGCGCGTGCGGGCCACGTTGATCCGGTTCTCGGTGCCCTCCAGTTGGGTCTGGAGATCCAGGAAGTTCTGGCTGGCCTTGAGGTCGGGATACGCCTCGGCCACGGCGAAGAGCCGGGAGAGCGCACCCGACAGCCCCTGCTGGGCCTGCTGGAAACGCTGGATGGCCTCGGGCGTCAGCCCCTCGGCGGTGATGGTCACCTGCCCCACCTTCGCCCGGGCCTCGACGACCCCCTGGAAGACCGCCTGCTCGTGGGAGGCGTACCCCTTCACGGTCTCCACCAGGTTGGGGATGAGGTCGGCCCGGCGCTGGTATGCGCTCTCCACGTCGGCCCAGGCCTGCCCCACTCCCTCGTCGGCCCGCACGAAGCCGTTGTAGGTCCCCTTGACCCATCCGAACACACCCAGGACGAGCAGGGCAAACACCCCCAGGACGATCCACAGCTTCTTCACTTCTCAGCCTCCTTCTTCACGGCCGCGGTCACGGCCTCGACGACGGTGCGCTCCTCCCCCGGCCGCAGCGTGCGCGGGTCGAGCACCAGGGAGTCCTCGTGCACGCGGACGATCACGGGAGGACGCTGCCGCCGCAACGCCGCCTCCCAGCGCGACACGCCTGCCGGCGGCCGGCGGACCTCCACGATCCAGGTGGGGAGCTCCTGCAGGGGCAGGGCCCCCCCTCCCACCTCGGAACTGTCCTCGCGGACGGAGACCTCGGCCGCCGGGCCCAGTTCCCGCGCCAGCGCTTCGGCCAGCGCCTCCGCCCTCGGCTTGAGTTCCGCGGCGGTGAGAGCCAGCATCGCGAGGGCGGGCACCCGCGCCGCGACCCGCTCCGGGTCCCGGTACAGGCCCAGGGTGGCCTCCAGGGCGGCCAGGGTGACCTTGTCAGGCCGCAGCGCGCGCATCAGGGGATGCCCCGCACACGCCTCGATCGCCCCCCGACGGCCCACGAGGATGCCCGCCTGGGGCCCGCCCAGCAGCTTGTCTCCGGAGAAGGTCACCACATCCACCCCCGCGTCCACCACCTCGGGGACGGTGGGCTCGTGTCCGAGGCCGAGCCGCCGGAGGTCCACGAGGGATCCGCTCCCCAGGTCTTCCAGCACCGGGAGGCCGCGGCGGTTGCCGAGGGCCACCAGGTCGGCCGTGGAGACCGCCTCGGTGAAGCCCAGGATACGGTAGTTCGAGGTGTGGACCCGCATGAGGAGCGCCGTGTCGGGTCCGATCGCTCTCTCGTAGTCTTCCAGGTGGGTCTTGTTGGTCGTGCCCACCTCCCGCAGACGGCACCCCCCCTGGACCATGACCTCGGGGACCCGGAACGCGCCCCCGATCTCCACGAGCTCGCCGCGGCTCACCACCACCTCGCGGCCGCGGGCGAGCGCCGCCAACGCGAGCAGGACCGCGGCGGCGTTGGTGGTGACCACGAGGCCGGCCTCGGCCCCGGTGAGCTCGCACAGGAGATCCCGGACGAGGTCGTGGCGGTGCCCCCTGGCGCCTCGGTCGAGGTCGTACTCCAGGTTGCAGTACCCTGCCGCCCGGCCCATGGCCTCGACCGCCTCGCACGCCAGCGGCGCCCGGCCGAGATTCGTGTGGAGAACGACCCCCGCCGCGTTCACCACCGGCTGCAACCTCGGCTCGGCCCGCACCCGGGCGAGTTCGAGGGCCCGCGCGGCCAGCGCCTCGGCCGTGACCTCCGCGTCGGCCCCGCCGAGCACCCGGCCCCTCACCTCCTCGAGCACCGCGCGGGCGGCGTCCACGGCCAGCCCCCTCGGCACGCTCGCCTCGCCGACAGCGTCCCGCAGCACCGGTTCCTGCAGCAGGCGCTCCACCGCGGGGATGCGCCGGAGCCGCTCCCGGGCGGCCGGCGACGGCTCCTGGCTCACCGTCCGCCTCCGACCCGGCGCTCCGTGCCGTCGAGGATTCGCTCGAAGTTGCCCTTGTGCCTCCAGCCGGTGAGGACGGCCACGGCCAGGGCGAGGAAGACCACGGCCGGCGGCTCTCGGAAGAAGGCGCACAGGAGGGGCAGCGCCGCAGCAGCGGTGAGGCTGCCCAGGCTCACCATGCGCCACTTCCAGACCACCGCCCCGAAGGTGACCACCGCCCAGAAGGCCGCGCCGGGAGCCAGGGCCAGGAAGACTCCCAGCCCCGTGGCGACCCCCTTGCCCCCCTGGAAGCGCAGGTAGACGGGGAACAGGTGCCCCAGGTAGGCCGCGAGGGCCACCGTGACCACGCCCCACGGCGACGCGAGGGATCCGAGGGCCCACACGGCCGGGATGAACCCCTTGAGCGCGTCCCCGCACAGCGTGAGGACGCCGGCTCGCCGCCCCAGCGTCCGGCCGACGTTGGTGGCGCCGATATTGCCGGATCCGGAGCCCCGGGGGTCCGCGCCGCCCAGGAGGCGGGCCACCAGCAGGCCCGTGGGCACGGAACCGAGCAGATAGGCGAACGTCACCAGGAACAGCCACTTCATCGGCCACCTCGCTCCCGTCAAAGGCGCGCAAACCCTAGCACACGGCCCAAAACCGGACAAGGAGGCCGCCGTGGGCTCCTCCACCCACATGAGTCGAAGCCTTCCTATATCTCCTTTTCTGTGGACACATATGACTTGAAAGATGACAATGTACAAACATGTCCACCCCAGACCGGAGACGGGGATGAACCTGTCGGTGAAGGACGCGGCACGGCTGCTCAACGTGTCGGAGAAGACGGTGTACCGATGGGCCCAGAAGGAGGAGATCCCGTTCCTCCGGGTCAACGACCAGTACCGCTTCACCCGGGCGGAGCTCCTCGAGTGGGCCACGGCGAGGCGCGTGCGGGTCTCGCCCGAGATCTTCGAGGAAGCGGACGAGGAGCCACCGCTCCTCGCCGATGCCCTGGAAGCGGGGGGGATCTTCTACCGCGTCGCCGGCACCGACGTGAACTCGGTGCTCCAGGAGGTGGTGGCCATCCTGAGGCTTCCGGACGAGGTGGACCGGGAGCACCTCCACGAGGTCCTGCTGGCACGGGAACGGCTGGGCTCCACGGCGGTGGGCGACGGGGTCGCGATCCCCCACGCCCGCAGCCCCGTGATCCTCCACCTCGCCAGGCCCAGCGTGACCCTCTGCTTCCTCGAGCAGCCGGTGGGGTTCCACGCCCTGGACGGGCGCCCGGTGCAGGTGCTGTTCACCGTGGTGAGCCCGACGCTCCGGGCGCACCTCCATCTTCTCTCTCGCCTCGCGTTCTGCCTGCGCGACCCGCAGTTCAAGGAGTTGCTGGCCGAAGAGGCCGGGCGGGACGCCATCCTCGAGGGCATCCGCAACGTCGAGGCCTCGCTGGCCGGCCCGGGGACCGGCCGCGGAGCCTGAACCCGCAGCCGGCCCGACGCGGTCCGAGGAGGTGCCCTCCGTGGCCAACGAGCAGACCGAAGCACAATCCCGGATCCTCCCGAAGCTCGTCACCGTGCTTCGGGAGGGGTACTCGGCCCGTCAACTGTCCCACGACCTCGTCGCCGGGGTCATCGTAGGCATCGTCGCCCTGCCCCTGGCCATCGCCTTCGGAATCGCGTCCGGCGTGAAACCGGAGCAGGGCTTGTTCACGGCCGTGGTGGCGGGTTTCCTCATCTCCGCCCTGGGAGGCAGCCGGGTGCAGATCGGCGGCCCCACCGGCGCCTTCATCGTCATCGTCTACGGCATCGTTCAACAGCACGGGTATCAGGGACTCGCCGTGGCGACGATGATGGCCGGGGGGCTGCTGATCCTCATGGGGTTCGCCCGCCTGGGCTCCGTGATCAAGTTCGTGCCGTACCCGGTCACCATCGGTTTCACGGCCGGCATCGCGCTGGTGATCGCCACGTCCCAGGTGAGGGACTTCCTCGGGCTGCGGATGGACGCCGTCCCCGCCGACTTCCTCGAGAAACTCGGGGCGTACTCCGAGCACATGGGCTCCTGGAACCCCCAAGCGGCCGGACTGGCCGTCCTCACCGTGGTCGTGGTCGGGCTCTGGCCCCGGGTGACCCGCCGGGTGCCCGGCTCACTGGTGGCGATCCTGGTTACGACGGCCCTGGTCCACGGACTCGACCTTCCCGTGGAGACGATCGGTGGGCGTTTCGGCGGGGTACCCGGCACCCTGCCGGCACCCAGGTTGCCCCATTTCGAGTGGGCCACGGTCCAGCACCTGTTCTCGCCGGCCCTGAGCATCGCCATTCTGGCGGCCATCGAGTCCCTCCTCTCCGCCGTGGTGGCCGACGGCATGATCGGCACGCGGCACCGCTCCAACATGGAGTTGGTCGCCCAGGGCGTGGCCAACATCGCCTCGCCCCTGTTCGGCGGCATCCCCGCCACCGGCGCCATCGCGCGCACGGCCACGAACGTGAAGAACGGGGGCCGCACCCCGATATCGGGCATGGTCCACGCCGTCGTGCTGCTCCTGATCATGCTCTTCTTCGGGCGGTGGGCGTCGTTGATCCCGATCGCTACGCTGGCGGGCATCCTGATCGTGGTGAGCTACCACATGAGC
>CAZGRT010000200.1:0-2631 GCA_964528225.1 uncultured Thermodesulfobacteriota bacterium
GGAAGGTGCTCTCCGACGCGATGGGCTCGCTCGCCCGCGGCCTCGAGAACGTGGACTTCGCGACCGCCGTCCCGCAGCACCAGAAGGGGGAGTTCTCCCCGTCCGTCGGCGCCGGGATCGACAGCTACACGCTCCGCCAGCCGCTCGGCGTCTGCGTCGGGATCACCCCGTTCAACTTCCCGGCGATGGTGCCGCTCTGGATGTTCCCGCTCGCCGTCGCGTGCGGGAACACTTTCGTCCTGAAGCCCTCCGAGCGCGACCCTTCCTGCGGCTACCGGCTCGCGGAGCTCGCCCACGAGGCGGGCCTCCCGCCGGGCGTGCTCAACGTGGTGAACGGCGACCGGGAGGCGGTGGACGCGCTCATCACCCACCCCGGGGTCGCCGCGGTCTCCTTCGTCGGGTCCACGCCCGTCGCCGAGCACGTCCACCGGACCGCCTCGCACCACGGGAAGCGCGTGCAGGCGCTCGGCGGCGCGAAGAACCACGCGATCGTGATGCCCGACGCGGACCTCGACCAGGCCGCCGACGCGCTCATGGGCGCCGCCTACGGCTCCGCCGGGGAGCGCTGCATGGCCATCTCGGTCGGCGTGGCGGTGGGCGACGCGGTCGCCGACGGGCTCGTCGCGAAGCTCCGGGAGCGGCTCGCCCGCCTAGAGGTGCGGCCGGGCACGGACCCGAAGGCCGAGATGGGGCCGCTCGTCACGCGGGAGCACCTCTCCCGGGTGACCGGCTACGTCGAGCAGGGCGTGAAGGAGGGGGCGACGCTCGTCGTGGACGGCCGCGGCAAGAAGGTCGAGGGGGCGGAGGGCGGCTTCTTCCTCGGCGGCTGCCTGTTCGACCGGGTGAGGCCGGAGATGAGGATCTACCGGGAGGAGATCTTCGGCCCCGTCCTCTCGGTGGTCCGGGTGGCCACCGCGGAGGAGGCGCTCCGGCTCGTGAACGAGCACGAGTACGGCAACGGGACCGCCATCTTCACCCGCGACGGCGGCGTCGCCCGCGAGTTCGTGGAGCGGGTGCAGGCCGGCATGGTGGGCGTGAACGTCCCGATCCCCGTGCCGGTCGGCTACCACAGCTTCGGGGGCTGGAAGCGCTCCCTCTTCGGGGACCACGCCGTCTACGGCGCCGAGGGCGTCCACTTCTACACGCGGCTCAAGACCGTGACGGCCCGCTGGCCGGGCGGCGAGGCGCGCGGCCCCGAGTTCGTCTTCCCCACGCAGCGCTGACCGAGGCCCCCATGCCCGCCCCGATGTCCGGCGACGAGATCGTCGCCCTCACGAAGAAGCACACGCTGTTCGAGTGGTCCGCCCAGTCCAAGGTGGATCACATCCCGGTCGCCCGCTCGGAGGGGATCTACTTCTACACGCCCGAGGGGAAGCGCTTCATCGACATGAACAGCCAGCTCATGTCGGTGAACGCCGGCCACGGCGAGCGGCGGATCGTGGACGCCATCTCGGACCAGCTCGGGAGGCTCGCCTACGCCAACCCCTTCATGGCGACCGAGCCGCGCGCGCGCCTCGGCGCCAAGCTCGCCGAGCTCTGCCCCGGAGACATCGACGTCTTCTTCTTCACGAACGGGGGGGCCGAGGCGAACGAGAACGCCGTGAAGCTCGCGCGGCAGGTCACCGGGCGCCACAAGATCCTCGCCCGGTACCGCTCGTACCACGGGGCCACCGCCGGGGCGATCGCCCTCACCGGCGACCCGCGCCGCTGGGCCACGGAGCCCGGGATGCCCGGCGTCGTCCGGGTCATGGACCCCTACCACGGCATCCAGCGGGGGTGGGACGACACGGCGGCCGCGCTCGCCCACCTCGAGGAGGTCGTCCAGCTCGAGGGGCCGCAGACCATCGCCGCGTTCGTCCTCGAGACGGTCACCGGCACGAACGGCGTCCTCGTCCCGCCCGACGGCTACCTTCAGGGCGTCCGCGACCTGTGCACGAGGCACGGCATCCTCATGATCGCCGACGAGGTGATGGCCGGGTTCGGCCGCACCGGGGAGTGGTTCGCCGTGAACCACTGGAAGGTCGTGCCCGACCTCCTCTGCATGGCGAAGGGGCTCACGTCCTCCTACGTCCCCCTGGGCGCGGTGGGGATGCGTCGCGCCATCGCCGACCACTTCGAGGACAAGGTCTTCTACGGCGGGCTCACCTACAACAGCCACCCCGTCGGCTGCGCCGCGGCGCTCGCCGCGATCCGCGTCTACGAGGAGGACCGGCTCGTCGAGCGGGCCCGGGCGACGGGAGCCGTGATGAAGGACCTCCTCGCCGGGCTCGCCGCGAGGCACCCGTCGGTCGGCGCGGTCCGCTCCATCGGGCTCTTCGGAATCGTCGAGCTCGTCCGCGACCGGAGGACCCTCGAGCCGCTCGCGCCCTTCAACGGCACGTCGAGGAGATGGCCGCGCTCGGCCGCTTCTTCCGGCAGGAGGGGCTCTACACGATGGTGCGGTGGAACACCTTCTACACGAACCCTCCCCTCACCATCACCGAGGCGCAGCTCCGCGAGGCGTTCGCCATCATCGACCGCGGGCTCGAGATCACCGACCGCGCGGTGCGCGCCTAGCCGCGCGGCGGGCCGCGCGCGGCTCGCCCGCCTGGAGGACCCGTGTCCCACGCCCCGAAGACCTACGAGCAGTAC
>CAZGRT010000201.1:0-4327 GCA_964528225.1 uncultured Thermodesulfobacteriota bacterium
GGAAGGCCGAACAGGCCGATTACGGCGCCCTAGTCGCGGCCATGAGCCGGACGCTCGCGGACCTCAGCGCCGAGATCGCCGACGTGGTCCGGGGGCTCTGACCTCGCCGAACCCCGGAGACGGTCCGAGGGCCCCTGGGATCGCGCGGCACCGCGGCCGGACTTGGGGGGGGTCTCCGGCCCCCGCGGACTGGGCCCTCGACGCGCTGCCCGCCGCCGCACCCTGGGGTGCGGGTTCCCGGTCGCGCCGGGGGGCGGGAATCCGAGGGAGGGCGTGACGGGGCCGGGCCGAACCGGGGGCAGAGGAGGCGCACCATGACGGAAAGCATCTACAAGATCGTGGACGTGGTGGGGACGAGCCCCAAGTCCTGGGAGGAAGCCGCGAAAAACGCGGTGGGGACCGCATCGAAGACCCTCCGGGACCTCCGGGTGGCGGAGATCACGAAGTTCGACCTGAAGGTCGAGAACGGCAAGGTCGCCGCCTACAGGGCGCGGGTCAGCCTCTCCTTCAAGTACGAGGGCGACTGAGCGGCGCCGGACCTTCCGGGTGGTCGAACGCCCGGCGGCCGGCTTCCCGGAGGCGCCGCCGCGATAGGGGAACGCTCCATGGAACCCTGGCTCAACGACGCCGTGGCCAGGCCCATCGAGGCCGTGGGAACCGCCGTGGACGTGGCGGGGGTCGCGGTCATCGCTCTGGGCATCGTCTCGGCGGCGGTCCAGTTCCTGCGGCACTACCGCCTGCGGGGCGCCGACCACTACAAGGCGTTCAAGGTGCGGACCGGCCGGTCCCTCCTGCTGGGGCTCGAACTGCTCGTGGCAGCCGACATCATCAAGACCGTCGCGCTGGTCCCCACCTTCCAGAACATCGGCGTGCTGGCCGTGCTGATCGTGATCCGGACCTTCCTGAGCTGGACCCTGGAGTTGGAGACCGAGGGCCGCTGGCCCTGGCAGCCGGAATCCAAGGCGCCCCCGGAGGACGCGGCCGGGTGAGCGCCGGGGGCGGTCGCCTCAGGTGGACTCCTTGAACCGGGCCATCATGATCCCCTGCATGCGCCCGGTGACTTCGCGCCGGTCGTGCCCCTCCCTCAGGCGCCGGCCCAGTTCCCGGCCGGCCGCGTCGGCGGCCGCGAGCACGTCGGGCTGCTTCGTCACCCGGGGAATCATGTCCTCGGTGATCTTGACCCCTTCGCCCCAGATCATGCGGGGCACCCCTACGCCACACGTCTCCCCGTAGCCGCAGCTGAAGCACGCGGCCGCGCCCTGGCCCGCGACCTTGGCCACGGTCTCGATGAAGCTGTACAGGAAGAACTTCTCGATCTCGTCCGCCGGGAAGGAACCCCCCGATCCCCCGACGCCGACCGCCACGCCCAGCTTGCCCCACAGCGCGTCCCCCTCCCGGTGGCGGAACTGGTACCAGCGCTCGAGGAAGGCGTGGGTCACGGCGTTGAGCGTGGAGTAGAAGTTCGGGGCCCCGACCACGTAGGCGTCGGCCTCCACGATGGTCTGGCGGAGCGGCCGGAGATCGTCGTCGAGGACGCAGACGTTGTCCTTCACGCAGCCGAGGCAGGCGATGCACCCGCCGATCCTCTTCCCCCGCAGCGTCACGAGCTCGTAGTCGCAGCCGGTGGCCTCGAGCACCCGGCGCACCAGCGCGCTGGTGCCCGACTCGTTCTCCTTCCGCGTGCTCCCGCAGATTCCCAGGATCTTCATGAACCGCCCTCCTCCCTTCGGGATCTTCTTCGTGAGTCCCCGCGCGCGCAGCTTCCGCTGCGAACGCGCGGCCTCGGTTGAGGCCTCGGAGCATTGAGCGTATCATGGCGCCCCTGGCGTTTTCGAGCCTCCGCAGCCCGCCGCTCGCCAAACCAGACCGCGCCGGGGCGGGCCCGCCCGAGACCCCCTCGAGGATCCACGTTGTCGACCCCTCCGCGCAGCCTGACGCCGGCGGCCCGCCTCGAAGCCTGGCTGCAGAACCTCCGCCCCTCGGAGCACACCGCCGTCTTCGGGATGGCCGTCGCGGTCGGCGTCCTGGCGGGCCTGGGCAACGTCCTCTTCCGCAGCCTCATCGAACTCTTCCACACCCTGGTCTTCCAGACGGGCTGGCGCGCCCTCGGCCTGGACGCTGGCCTCCCGGTCCTGCTGCTGCTCCCCCTGCTCCCCATGGCCGGGGCCTGCCTGCTCGCACCCCTCGACTACCTGTTCCCCGGCGAGGTCATGGGCTACGGGCTTCCCCGGTTCCTGGAGAACGTCAACCTGCGGGGAGCGATCTTCCGGGCGCGGACCCTGGCGATCAAGTCGGTCGCTTCCGCGATCACGATCGGGACGGGCGGCTCCGCGGGCATGGAGGGCCCCATCGCCCAGATCGGGGGCGCCCTCGGGTCCCTCGTCGGCCAGGGGCTCCGCGTGGGGAGCGAGCGCCTGCGGACCCTGGTGGCGTGCGGCGTGGCGGGGGGCGTGGCCGGCACGTTCAACGCCCCCATCGCGGGCGTCTTCTTCGCCCACGAGATCGTGCTGCTCCGCTCCTTCGAGGCCTCGAGCTTCACGCCGGTGGTGATCAGCGCCGGGATCGGCACTCTGGTGACCAGGGGAATCGAGGGGAACCGGCCGGCGTTCCACGTGCCGGAGTACGCGCTCCGCAGCTACTGGGAGGTCCCGATCTACCTGTTCCTCGGCGTGCTCGTGGCGGTGGCCGCCGTCCACTTCATCCGGAGCTTCTACGCGATCGGGGACCGCTTCGACGCGGTGCGGCTTCCCGACCGCCTCAAGCCGATCCTGGGCGCCGCGATGACCGGGGCCGTGGGCATCGCCCTGCCCCAGGTCCTCGGCAACGGCTACGAGCACGTGGAGCGCGCCCTCGCGGGAAACCTGACCGGTTGGCTCGTGCTCTTCCTGGCCGTGGCGAAGATCTACGCCACGGGCTTCACCCTGGGCTCGGGCAACGCCGGCGGGGTGTTCGCGCCGAGCCTCTTCGTGGGAGCCATGCTCGGAAGCGCCTACGGCTCGCTGGTCACCTACCTGTTCCCGGAGGTATCGGCCGGCCCCGGGGCCTACGCCCTGGTCGGCATGGGGGGGTTCCTCGCCGCCGCCACCCACGCACCGATGACCGCGATCTTCCTCATCTTCGAGATGACGGGGTCGTACTCGGTCATCCTGCCCATCATGTTCGCGTGCGTCATCGGCTACACCGTCTCCCGGTACCTCCAGCGGGACTCGATCGACACCCTGGAACTGGCCCGCAGGGGGATCCACCTGGAGGCGGGCCGCGAGGTGAGCGTGCTGCAGTCGATCCCGGTGGGCGACATCATGAACCGGGACGTCGAGACCATCCCCGAGAGCATGCCCCTGCGGCAGATCCTCCAGTTCATCCCGCGCTCCCGGCACGTCACCTTCCCGGTGGTGGACTCGGGCGGGAGGCTGGCCGGCATCCTCAGCCTGCAGGACTTCCGGGAGATCGCCTACGAGGAGGGCCTGGAGGACCTGATCGTCGCTGGAGAACTGAGCACCCCGGACGTCGTCACGGTCTTCCCGGACGAGAGCCTCCGGGACGCCCTCGCCCGGATCGGGTTCCGCAACATCGAGCACCTCCCGGTGGTGAGCCGCGAGGACCCGGGCCGGGTCCTGGGCATGCTCTCGCGGCGGGACGTGGTCTCGGCCTACAACAAGGCGCTGATCGACCGCTCCCTGCGCCCCGGTGAGGAGTGACGTGAACCCGGAGCGGGCCGAGGACCTGCGACGGGAGCTCAACCCCGCCCAGTGGGAGGCGGTGAGCCACGTGGCCGGCCCCCTGCTGGTCCTCGCCGGCGCGGGGAGCGGGAAGACCCGGGTCCTCACCTACCGCATCGCCCACCTGATCGCCGCGGCCGGCGCCGATCCCCGGTCGATCCTCGCCCTCACGTTCACCAACAAGGCGGCCCGGGAGATGCGCCGGCGGGTGGAAGCGCTCCTGGGGAGCCGTGCCGCGGGGTGCTGGATCGGCACCTTCCACGGCACCTGCCTCCGCATCCTGCGCAGTCACGGCGACCTGCTTCCGGCGGGCCCCGAGTTCGCGGTCTACGACGGGGACGACCAGAAGAAGGTCGCCCAGTCCGTCGCGGCGGGCCTGGGGCTCGACCCCAAGCGGTTCCCGCCGACCGCCCTCCTCTACCGCATCCACCGCGCGAAGGACGAGGGGCTCGGCCCCGACGAGCTCGACGAGACGCCGGGCAGCCCGTGGGGGAGGGTCCTCCGGGACTTCTACTCCCTGTACCAGGCGAAGCTCCGGGAGGCCCGGGCACTCGACTTCGGGGACCTACTGGTGGAGACCCTGCGTCTGTTCCGGGAGCACCCGGAGG
>CAZGRT010000202.1:0-2640 GCA_964528225.1 uncultured Thermodesulfobacteriota bacterium
GGCTGGTCCGGATCGTCGTGGAGGAGCACGGCCAGCGCCACGCAGCCGTCGGTCTCCTGGTTGAGCTCGACGCCCACGTCGGCCCGCGCCGCCCCTTCCAGGTCGGGCACCTTCACCAGCAGGTGCACCTGGCCCGTTCGGTCCACGTCGGACACCACGCCCCGCTCGGCCAGGACCTTGGCCACCTGGGGGTCGAGGGACCACTGGGATTGGGTCGTTGCGCCTTCCGTGGGTGCCATCCGAGGTGCGCCGGAAACCAAGCGGTGGAGAGCGCGGTGCGCTCGGGGCCTGCCGGGTCGCTACGTTACCCCGAAGGTCGCGTCGGCATCAACGGGCTTGTCCGCCCGGCGAGTCCGGCGAACTCAGGGCCGGTCGAACTCCCGTGCCTCGCCGGGCCGGAGCACCGCCACCTGCGAGTCCAGCGCGGACGCCCGCCGGACGAAGTCCCCCGCATCCTGCTCGAGCACGTCGAAGGTCCCGTAGTGCATGGGCACCACGAAGCGGGGGTGCAGGAACTCCACGGCCTTGGCGGCGTCCTCGGGCCCCATGGTGAAGTTGTCCCCGATGGGCAGGAACGCCACGTCGATGGCGTTCATCTCGCCGAGGAGCTTCATGTCGTAGAAGAGCCCCGTGTCGCCGGCGTGGTAGGCCGTGAGCCCGCCGAACCACACCAGGAAGCCGCAGGGGTTCCCGGTGTACTCGGTGCCCTTGTCCACGAAGGCCGAGCCGTGGTGGGCGATGGTGAGCTTCACCCGGCCGAAGTCGAAGCGGTGGCTGCCCCCGATGTGCATGGGGTGCACGCTCGCCCCGCGGCGCTGGCAGAAGGTGGCGAGCTCGAAGGGCGCCACCACCGGCGCCCCGTAGCGCTTCGAGAGCTCCACCGCGTCGCCGAGGTGGTCGGCGTGGCCGTGGGTCACCAGGATGGCGTCCAGTGGGCCGACGTCCTCCACCCCGGCCCGGCTGGTGGGGTTGCCGCTCAGGAAGGGGTCGAAGATGATCCGGCGGGAGCCGTCGTCCAGCACGAAGCACGCGTGGCCGTGGTAGGTGACTCGAATCATGGGGTCGGTTCCTCTCTGCGGGGGATGGGAGCGAAAGGGTCGGCCCGCCCCGCGGTCACGGCAGGCGGTACACGAGCCGGACCACGGCCTCGGTGTGGGAGATCCACAGGTCGTCGTGGTCCTGGTTCTCCTCGCCCTGGCTCCAGTTGAAGCGCACGTCCGGCTCCAGGAAGAACGAGCGGCCGAGGGGGTACTCGAAGCCCGCCCCCACGGTGGCGCCGATGCCCCCGTACTGGGTCTTCCTCCCGTTGTCCACGTCCGCCTGGTACCCGCCCAGCCCGGCCTCCACGAACGGGTTCCATCGCAGGTTGGGGAACCGCCAGCGGCCCAGGAGCTGGAGGGCCGAGAGCTGCAGGTCCTCGTCGCCGTCGCCCTCGTGCCAGGAGGTCCGGATGTCCAGGACGAAGGAGAAGCGCTCGGTGTAGCCGATCTCGAGGCCGACGCCGAGGGGGAAGGACGGGTCGAAGTCGGAGATCTGCTGGTGGGGGACCACCACGCCGGTGAAGGGCAGGAACCGGAGCCCGTAGGTGGTCTCCCACGCCGACGCCGAGGGGGCCGCCGCCAGGACGAGGAGCAGCAGCAGGTGCGGGAGGCGGGCGCGGGTCATGGGCACCCCCGGGGGGCAGAGGGAAGGGGACGCGCCTTCTTATCGCATCGGCGCGCGGCCCGCAAGATTCCCGGCGCGGGCGGCGAAAGCCCTTGACGCCCCCGCGGGGTTGCCCTTGAATGACGGGCCCGAACCCCCGAGCCTGCGGCAGAAGGAGGCCCTGCGCGTGCGCCCCGACGAGATCCGCCAAACGACCGGCATCGACATCCTGCCCCGCCACGCCCCCCGGATGGTGTACCGGTGCGTGCGCTGCGGGGAGACCTTCGGCTTGGAGCGCCTGCTCTACACCTGCCCGAAGTGCCGCAGCCTGCTCCGGGTGGCGGACCTCCACTTCGACGCGCTGCGGGAGCGCACGGGCGCCGAGTGGCGCCGCGTGTTCGACCTGCGGCGCGCCTGCCGGGAGCCCGGCCTGCAGGGGATATTCCTCTTTCACGAGCTGATCCTGCCGTCGGTTCCGCTGGCCGACGTGGTGTACCTGGGGGAGGGCCACACCCCCCTGGTGGCGGCCTCGCCCGAGCTGGAGGCGTGGCTCGGCCGCCCGTTCCTCGTGAAGAACGACGGCCAGAACCCGTCGGCCTCCTTCCATCGGGATCAGGACCGTCTCCACGCTCTTGCCATCGTTGAGACGGAACAGGAACTTGCGCGTCCCGTCAGTGCTGACCTCCACCGTGTCGGCCATCAGCGTCGAGATGAAGGCACGCCCCCCCATATCTTCACGAAACGCCTTGGCCAGATCGGTCATCTCGGCAAAGTCAGCCACACCCCGCTGGTAGATCCAGCGCAATATCTGACCGGCACGGAACTTCTCCTTGCCCAGGCCGGTCAGGAACTGAACCAGGGCCGTTGGCGTCAGCCCTATCCGGTTGTAGAGCAGGCGCTCCAAGCCGAAGGTCTCCCCGCAGCGCACGCACCGGTACACCAACCGGGGGGCGTGCCGGGGCAGGATGTCGATGCCGGTCGTTTGGCGGATCTCGT
>CAZGRT010000203.1:0-3207 GCA_964528225.1 uncultured Thermodesulfobacteriota bacterium
GATCGCCTTCGAGGCGGCGAGCCGCCGGTCCAACTGGCTCGCGACGAAGACGAGACAGGTCCCCGGAATCGGCGCTTCCAGGTAGGGGAGCACTTCCCGCCAGTCGTCCGCGCTCCAGCGTTCGGCCCCTCGAAGCACCACGAGGCGGCGCGCTGCGAGAAAGGGCACGGTGCGCGCCGCGTTGAGCACCTCGGCCGGCCGAGCGGTCGCAGCCTCGAAGACCTGGAGGGTCAGCTCCCGGTCGCCGCCGGCGAGGGCCTCCCCCTCCACCTCCGCCAGTGCCCGGTCCACGAGGAAGGGCTCGTCCCCGTGGATGCACACGATCGGGGCGGCGGTTGTCACGGCCGCCTCGAGAGCCTCAGGCTCACCCTGCGCAGGATCTCGCGCGCCAGGTCCCCGGCGAGCAGCGCCAGCGCCCGATCCTTGTTCGACTCCGTCTCGTTCACGCTCTGCCCCGCGGGAAAGGAGCGCTCCGCTCGGATGCCGGTGCCGCGCCACAGGACGTCGCCCCCGGCGCTCGCCAGGGTCGCCGTGGCCTCGGCGACCACGAGGTACTCCCGGGTGATGTCGCCCGTCGAATAGGCCACCGCCGTCTCCCGCACCGAGTCCAGCCGGACCGAGACCCCGTACCCGGAGCCTTCCGCTCCGGCGTCCCGCACGCCGGCCCGTTCCGCCGTCTCCCGCGTCAGTTCCCGGGCGAGCAGGGCACCGAAGAGGGGCTGGTCGCCCCGATCTTCCACCGGCTCCAGCCGCAACGCGGGCGAGGGCGCCCCTCCTCCGCCCACGGGGCGGTAGCCGCACCCGGCGCACAGGAGCAGGAGGAGCACGACCGCGGGAGAGAGGGACTTCAGCGGACCACCAGGCTCAGGAGGCGCCCGGGCACATAGACGGCCTTGATCACGGTCAGACCCTCGAGGTGGCGCGCCACGTTCTCGTCGGCGATGGCCACGGCGCGGACCCGTTCCTCGTCGGCGTCTGCGGCCACCTCCACGCGACCTCGGACCTTCCCGTTCACCTGTACGACGACGAGGATCGAATCCCGGACCAGGGCCGACTCGTCCCAAGCGGGCCAGGGTGTCGCCGAGAGAGGCAGGCGATTGCCCAACGCCTCCCACAATTCCTCGGCGACGTGGGGCACCATGGGCCCCAGGAGCTTCACCAGGGCGTCCACCGCCTCGCGGAACACGCTGCGGTCCTCGTCCGTGCGAGGCTCGAAGGCGGCGAGATCGTTCACCAACTCCATCGTTGCCGCGATGGCGGTGTTGAAGTGGAACCGGTCCTCGATGTTCTCCGTGACCTTCTTCACGGTCTCGTGGACCTTGCGCCGGAGCGCCCGGGCGCCTTCCCCGAGCGACCCGCCCGCGAAGGGTTCGGCGTCCCGCAACCACCCGTGGTTCTCGGCCACGAGGCGCCACACCCGCCGCAGGAAGCGGGATGCGCCCTCCACCCCTTCCTCGTTCCACTCCAGGTCCTTCTCCGGGGGGGCGGCGAAGAGGCTGAAGAGGCGGGCCGTGTCGGCACCGTAGGTCCGCACCAGGTGCTCGGGATCCACCACGTTCTTCTTCGACTTGGACATCTTCTCGGTGCGGCCCTTCTCCACCGCGGCGCCGCACTTCGAGCACGTCCCCTCGGCCACCTCCTCGGGCAGCAACCAGCCGTGCTTGGGGCACTTCTGGGTCTCCATGCAGACCATGCCCTGGGTGAGGAGGTTGGTGAAGGGCTCGTCCACCGCCGCGATGCCCAGGTCGCGGAGAACCTTGGTGTAGAAACGGGAGTACAGCAGGTGCAGCACCGCGTGCTCGATGCCGCCGATGTACTGGTCCACCGGCATCCAGTGCTCGGTTCGGGCCTTGTCGAGCATCCCCCGGTCGAAGTCCGGGCACGCGTAGCGCTGGAAGTACCACGAGCTCTCCACGAAGGTGTCCATCGTGTCGGTCTCGCGCCGGGCGGGCTGGCCGCAGCCCGGACAGGAGGTCTCGTAGAAGGACGGGATCTCGGCCAGGGTCAGCACCTTTCCCTCGGGGAACTCCACGTCCTCGGGCAGGGCCACCGGGAGCTGATCCTCGGGCACCGGCACCACCCCGCACGCCGGGCAGTGCACCACCGGGATCGGAGCACCCCAGTACCGCTGACGCGAGATGCCCCAGTCACGCAGGCGCCAGTTCACGGCGCCGGCACCGAACCCCTTCTCCTCCAGGTAGGCGACCACCTTCCCGATCCCTTCCCTGCTCTCCGTGCCGTCGAAGGGGCCCGAATTCACCATGTTCCCGGCTTCGACGTGGGCGGCCGCCATGGTCGCCCCGTCCAGGGCGGCACCGGCGGGCTGGATGACCACCCTCACCGGCAGGCCGTACTTGCGGGCGAACTCGAAGTCCCTCTGGTCGTGGGCGGGGACCGCCATTACCGCGCCGGTGCCGTATTCCAGGAGCACGAAGTTGGCCGCGAAGATCGGCACCCGCTCGCCGGTCAGTTGATTCAGGCAGTACGCGCCCGTGAAGACGCCCTCCTTCTCGTAGTCGTCGGAGGAGCGCTTGATCTTGTCCTCGTGGCGCACCTTGTCGACGAAGGCCATCACCTCGGCCTCCCGCGCCGTTCCCTTGACCAGTTCCGGGACCAGGGGGTGCTCCGCGGCGAGGCTCATGAAGGTGACCCCGTAGAGCGTGTCGGGCCGGGTCGTGAACACCCGGATCGCGCCCTCGCGGTCCGCCAGGGGGAAGTCCACCTCGGCGCCCACGGACTTTCCGATCCAGTTGCGCTGCATGGTGAGCACCTGGGGCGGCCACCCCGGCAGCTTCTCGGTCCACTCCAGGAGTTCGTCGGCATACTGGGTGATCCGGAAGAACCAGCCCCATTGGGTCCGGGGGGTGGCCTCGGTTCCGCAGCGCCAGCACAGCCCCTGCTCCACCTGCTCGTTGGCGAGCACGGTGGCGCAGGACGAGCACCAGTTGACCTCCGTCTCCCTGCGGTAGGCGAGCCCCTTCTCGAGCATCCTCAGGAACAGCCACTGCTCCCACCGGTAGTAGCTGGCGTCGCAGGTAGCGAGTTCCCGGTCCCAGTCGTAGGAGAACCCCATGCGCCGGAGTTGCTGCTTCATGTAGGCGACGTTCTGGCGGGTCCACTGGGCTGGGTGCACGCCGTGCTGGATGGCCGCGTTCTCCGCTGGCAGGCCGAAGGCGTCCCACCCCATGGGGTGGAGCACGTTGTACC
>CAZGRT010000204.1:0-2097 GCA_964528225.1 uncultured Thermodesulfobacteriota bacterium
GGGCCAGGGCGGCCGTGGCGGCTCCGAGCAGGTACACCCTCCGGGCGTCCACCCGGTCAGTGAGGCTCGCCAGCAGCGGCACCGCCAACGTGTACCCCCCGAAGTACACGCCGCTGATCCACCCCGCCTCCGTGTGGCTGAGGGCCCAGGCTTCCCGGAAGTCCGGGAGCAGCGCGGGGAAGCCGAAGGTCCCCACCATGCTCGCCAGTTCGGCCGCGCAGAGCAGGGGCACCAGCCGGGCCGCGGCGGCGGACGGGGGGGAGGGCTCGCGGGTCAAGGGGTCTCCGGGGGCCGGGGGCTCGGGAAGGCGCCCCGGTTCACCCTTCCCAGCGCAGCATCCGGATCCCGTCCCGGAAGTGGATGTCCACCCGGTTGGGCGGGATGACCTTGCGCACCACGCCGAACCCGAAGCTCGGGTGCTCCACCAGGTCTCCGGCCGCCGGCCGGGGGACGCTGCCGTAGGGGACCGCGGCCTTGGGGTCCCGGCCCTTCATCTGGGCCAGCCACTCCTCCTCCAGGGTGCGCAGGGGCGTCTTCTTGGCTCCCGCGCTCCGGGTCTTGGCGGCCGCGGGCGGGGCCGCGGGGTCCCGGTAGTTGTGGAAGCCGTCGCACTGGCTGCACTGCACCTTGGCGGGCCGCCCCCCCACCACCGAGACGACCACGTGGCGCGTCTCCTTCTTGCACTTGGTGCACAGGGACCGCACCGCGTCCCCCACCGCCCGAATCTTGCTCTCCGCCATCTCCCGTTCTCCCGATCCCCCGAGGTTCGCTGCCGGTACTGCGTGCCGCTCCCGGATCCCCGGGGTCATTCCCCCCGAGGCGGGCCCGGGTCGGGTGCCTCCCCGGTACCGCCGGCCAGCGCCGGTTTCCCCTCGCGGTCGTGCCGGAAGAAGCGCTGCGTGGGGTAGGCGAAGTCGATGTCTCCGGCCCCGGCGAAGGCCTCCAGGATCTCCTCCCAGATGGCCTGCTCCGTGCCGCGCCGCTGGCGGGGTTCGCACAGGTAGCGCACCGTCAGCAGCACGCCGCTGTCCCGCACCGACGTATACACCGTCGGGGTCAGGTGGGAGTAGAAGATCAGGAACTTCTTCGAGGCCTCCCGGATCTTCGCCTGGGCCTCCCTGCTCAGGTGCTCGGCGTTGCGGTCGGCGATCCCCCGGAGCAGGTCCTTGGCCCTGCGCCAGTTGCTCTCGAAGGTCACCAGCACCGGGATCTCGTTCCAGATGTAGCGGAAGCCCTTGTCGTAGTTGGCCTGGGCCTCGGTGAAGACCTTCCCGTTGGGGATGTGGATGATCCGCCCCGTGCTCTGGTCCGCGTCTACCCAGTTGCCGATCTCCAGAAGCGTGAACTGGAAGATCCGGGCGTCGATCACGTCGCCCGCGTGGTCCCCGATCTGGATGCGGTCCCCCACCTCGAAGGGCCTCCGCCACAGGATGAAGAGCCACCCGGCCAGGTTCACCAGGGGGTCGCGCAGGGCTATGGCGAGGCCGGCCGACAGGAGCCCCAGGAAGGTGGTGAGCGACTGGAACCCGGTGAACCAGATCCGGCCGATCACCAGGAAGCCGAGGGTGAAGGCCAGGTAGCCCGAGGCCTTTCCCCAGCGGTAGACGTGGAGCCCGTCCGCGGAGCGGCGGGCGATCCGCAGCGAGAGGGCCCGCAGGGCCCAGAGCACGAGCACGACCGCCAGCGTGGCGATGGCGTCGTGCTGGAACTCGGGCGAGAGCCCGGCCACCTCGTGGAGCCAGCGGGTCAGGCGTTCCATGGCGGTCTCCGGTGCGGTTCGCGCGCCTCCCGGCGCTTGCCTCCGGGGCCGAGGTTGAACGATCCTGCGGCGAAGTCAACCCCCGGCCCCAGGAGGAGATCATGTCCCACGTGCGCGAGCGCCTCGAGCAGGACCTGGCCGAGGTGCACTGGCCGTGGCTCCGGCCCCACGCCCGGCGCGGCGCCCTCATCCTCGTGGCCGACGACCTCGACCTCGTGGACGTCGGGGCGAGCGTGGCCGAGGACGACCGGGCGCGCGTGTCCGCGTGGATCGGGGAGGCCCAGGATGAGAGCATAGAGTGGAGGGTCCAGGTGGGGTAGGTTGCTTAAAGATACAGA
>CAZGRT010000205.1:0-13802 GCA_964528225.1 uncultured Thermodesulfobacteriota bacterium
CGCTGGGTCGTGCTCGTGGCCCTCATGGGGTTCCTGGTCTGGCGACTGGGCCAGGACCCCGGGAGCCTGACCCACTGGGGCCGGGTGTTCTGGGTCATGTGCGCCGCGACCACCGCGGCGGCCCTGGTGCTGGCCGCCCTCGACCGGAGGCGGGCCTGGTGCGGTGTCTGTCCCGTCGGCACCCTGGCGGGTTCGCTCGGGCGCCCCGAGCCGTTCTTCTCGCCGCCGGAGGGTTGCCGAGAGTGCGGCGCGTGCGACCGCGCGTGCCCGATGGGCCTCTCCCCGTCCCGGGGCCTCCCGGGCCGCTCGGCCGGCGACTGCCTCCAGTGCGGGGCGTGCGCGGCCGTCTGCCCGGTCCTCCGCTCCCGGGGGAGGTTCGGTGCCGTCGGTGCGCCGCCGCTCGCGCGGGCGGCGTGACATAGTGGTCTCCAGTTCCGCGAGGGGAGGACCCCGCCGCGTGCCCGGGCGGGACGAGGTCCGGGTCGCGCCCTCCTGGAAGGGGTGAGGAATGGACGCGGAGACGGTGTTGGTGTACGTGACCGCGGGGTCCCGGGAGGAGGCGCTGAAGGTCGCCCGCGTGCTCGTGGAGGAGCGTCTCGCGGCCTGCGCGAACGTGCTGGGAGAGGCGGTGTCGGTGTACCGCTGGGAGGGGCGGGTTCACGAGGATCCCGAGGTCGTCATGGTTGCGAAGACCGTTGCCGATAAGCTCGGGGCCGCCGTGGCGCGGGTGAAGGAGCTCCACGGGTACGAGTGTCCCTGCGTGGTTGCCGTACCCATCGCCGGCGGCAACCCCGACTTCCTCGACTGGATCGGCCGAGAGACGGAGTAGCCCTTCTTGGAAGAGGCCCTGGACGATCTCGAGCGCGCGGGAATCCTGTCGCTGCAGCAGGCGGCCCTGCTGCGCCGTTTGGTTCGCCGCGAGGTCTTCTCGGTCTACTGGGAACTGCGGGTCCTCCTCTACGCCGGGATCCTCGTCTTCACGGGGGGGCTCGGGCTTCTGGTGCGCCAGCATTTCGACGCCATCGGCCACCTGGCCCTGCTCGCCGCCATCCTGGCCGCGTGCGCGGCGTGCTTCGCGTGGTGCCTGCTCCGCGGGGGAGGCTTCTCCCGGGGCTCCGTGGCCTCCCCGAACGCGGCGTACGACTACGTGCTGCTCCTCGGGTGCCTCCTCCTCGGCTCCGCGGCGGGCTACCTGGAGCTGCGGTACCGGGTGCTCGCCGAGCACTGGACCTGGTGGCTCCTGGGCTCGGGGCTCTTCTACCTCCTGAGCGCCCACTACTTCGACAGCCGTGTCGTGCTGTCCCTGGCCCTTTCCACCCTGGGCGCGTGGCTCGGGGTCAAGACGGCGCTGCCGGACCTGGCGGGCGGAGCGCCCTGGGCTGGCTGGACGCGCTGGAACTCCATCGGCTTCGGTGCCGGGGTCGTCGCCCTGGGCGCCGCGCAGGCCGCGGGGGGGTGGAAGCGCCACGTCCTCCCGGTCCACCTGCACCTGGGGCTCAACGTCCTCCTCGCCGCCCTGGTCTCCGGGGTCGGGCGGGGAGCATGCGGTGCGGCCCATCTCCTCGGTGCGCTCGCCGTCGCCGTGGGGGCTGCCGTGTATGCCCAGCGGTCGCGCCGCTTCGTCTTCCTGCTGTACGGGGTGCTGTACGGCTACGCGGCGGTCACGGGCTTCCTGCTTTCCCGCGTGCCGATGGACGGTGTCGGGTACACGCTGTATTTCTTCGCGACCGCCGCCGCCGTCGTGGTCGCCCTCGCGGCCTTCCACGCCCGCTTCCGGAGCGACGAGTGATCCCCCTGTACGACGGGGAGGAGAGGACGATCGAGGTGGTCGACGAGGCCCGCCGGTGGACCGACGCGGGCATCCTCTCGCCGGAGCAGTTCGCCGCGGTGCGGGAGCGCTACCGTCCTTCGGTCAAACGGGTGAACTTCTTCCTCCGCGTGCTGTTTGCCGTCTTCACGGGCAAGGCGGCGGTCGCGCTGGTGGCCCTGCCCGTGGTCTGGGTCGGACTGGGGGAGCGCCCCGCCGCGGTGCTGCTGCTGTTCGCCGCGCTGCTCGCCGCCCACCTCGGCGACCGCGTCCTCATCCGCGAGCGCCGCTTCTACCGGTGCGGGGTGGAGGAGGCGCTGCTGGGCCTCGCGTTGGCCTTCACGGCGGCGGTGCCGCTCCTGCTCTTCGATGGGTTCGGCGCCCGGTGGCCGGGGCTCCTCTCCCATCTGGTCGTGCTCGGCGGGGCGGTGTGGCTGGCGCTGCGGTACGGGTACGCCCTGGCCGCCTTCGCGGTGGTGGTGGCCCTGGGTGCGCTGCCGTTCCACGCGTCGCACGCCGGGCGGTTGTACGGCCCCGGCGCGGCTCGGGTGGCCGCCGGGTTCCTCCTCGGCGGGACGGCGGTCCTGGGCCACCTGCGGCTCGCCCGTTCGCGGGTTGCGCCGCCGCGGGGGTACGTCTGGTGTCTCGAGACCGTCCGGCTGGCGTCCCTGCTCGGCCTCTATCTCGTGTCGAATTCGTACCTGCACCGGGCGCACTGGGACTCTGGCCCTCACCCGGCCGAGACGGGCCCCTGGTCGCTGCCCGCGGACGCGGTGTGTGCGCTCCTGACCGCCCTTCTCCCCGCCGGGGCCCTCGCCATGGGCATTCGAGGCAGGGACCGCGCGCTCCTGTGGTTCGGGGCGCTCTCCGCCGTGGCCTCGATCGTGACCCTCAAGTACTTCTTCCACCTGGGGTACCTGGCCGAGGAGCTCGCCCTGGCGGGCCTGCTGGTCGGGGGGGTCGCCCTGGGGCTCATCCGGTGGCTCGGCAAGGGGCCCGATCGCCGGAGGGGAGGATTCACGGCCGAGCCGCTGCTCGAGCCCCGCCTCTACGGAGCGGACTTCGAGGCCCTGGCGGCGGCGCAGTCGGTTGCGCCGGCGCCGGCGCCCTCGGCCGACGGTGGTTTCCGCGGGGGCGGCGGGTCCTTCGGTGGGGGAGGGGCCTCGAGCGGCTTCTGAATTCCGAGCCGCCCGGGAAAGGGGCGGCGCGAACACCGTGGAGGAGTCCCATGGCGAAGTTCCGTTCCATGATCGCCGTCGTTCTGCTCGCCGCCTTCGCGGTCCCCGCGGGGGCGGCTCCCAAGAACAAGGTGCAGGAGAAGGGCAACGGGAAGGGGACCAAGGTCAAGGTCCAGTACGTCGGAGGCGGACCGCCTCCCTGGGCCCCGGCCCACGGCTATCGGCGCGGCGGCCCGCAGCATCACGCCGAGACCGGGTACAAGGCGCCTTTTCGCGTCGACGTGGGGCGCTGCAACCGCAGCGAGCTGGGGGCGGTCCTCGGCGGCGTGGCAGGGGGTGTGCTCGGGTCCAGGGTCGGGGACGGCTCGGGGCGAACCGCGGCGATCATCGCCGGCACGGTCCTGGGGTCGATCGTGGGCAAGCGGATCGGCCGGTGGATGGACCAGGTGGACCAGGCCTGCGTGGGGCAGACCCTGGAACACGCTCCCACGGGAAATTCCGTGGAGTGGGTGAACCCGGACACCGGCGTCGTGTACGACGTCACGCCCACGGAGACGTACCGGGCCGGAGACGACCGCTACTGCCGGGAGTACCAGGCCGACGCCCAGGTGGGGGGAAGGACGGAAAGGGTGTACGGGACGGCCTGCCGGCAGCCCGACGGGTCCTGGGAGCTCGTGAGCTCCCGCTGACCGGTCCCGGTCCCGTCGGCGCCGCGCACCCCTAGTGCCCGGCCTTGTGCTCGGCGCCCCACACCTTCTCGAGAAACTGGTCCCGCCCGGAGCCCCACCGGTACCACTGGTAGCGGATGGGGTTCTTGCGGTAGTAGTCCTGGTGATACTCCTCCGCGGGGTAGAAGGGGCCCGCCGGGACGATCTCGGTAACGATCGGCCCGCCGAAGCGGCCCGAGGCGGCCAACCGATCCCGTGAGATTTCCGCGAGCTTCTTCTGCTCCTCGTCGTGGTAGAAGATGGCGCTGCGGTACTGCCGACCCACGTCCACGAACTGCCGATCGACCGCGGTGGGGTCGATGTTCCGCCAGAAGACGTCGAGGAGTTTCTCGTAGCTCACCTTCCGGGGATCGTAGACCACCCGCACCGCCTCCGCGTGCCCGGTCATCCCCGCAGAGACCTGCTCGTAGGTTGGGTCTTCCTCCCTTCCCCCCGTGTACCCCGAGGTCGTGGACTCCACCCCCGGCAATTCATCGAAGGGGGGCTCCATGCACCAGAAGCAGCCTCCCGCAAAGGTGGCCACCTCCCGCCCGGCAGTTTCCCGAGGGGCCTGTTGTGCGCCCGCCGCAGGGACCCACAGAAGCGCGGCCAGAGCCGCCGCAACGCCTTGCCTCCACACGTGTTCCATCGTCCGCTCCTTCCCGAGGCCATACCTCTTTCCTCACCTGCACCATGGCCACTCGCCGGCCCGGGGGCAAGCCCGGCCCGTTGCCCCGACCGACTCCCTCGGCTATCATGACCGACCCGGTCCCCGAGGGCCGGCGTTCGGAACATCGAGCACACGGGAGGTGGGCATGAAGAATCGGCGCATCGCACTCGCCGCAGTCCTCGCCGCAGGGCTCGCGGTCACACTGGGGTCCTCGTTCTCCGCCGCCGCGGAATCGAGCCCGGGCAAGGAGGACAAGGCCGTGAAGATGATTGACGAGATGATCCAGAAGGCCGCCGTGGACAAGTCCAAGCCCACCTGGAAGACGTCGGTGCCGAAGCCGGGCGTGGCCACCTTCGACCCGGCGCACAAGTACTTCGTCCGGATGACGACGAGCAAGGGGCCGATCCGGATCAAGTTCATGCCCGACGTGGCTCCCATGCACGTGACGAGCTTCCTGTACCTCACCCGAATGGGCTTCTACGACGGGCTGCCCTTCCATCGGGTGATCCCCGGCTTCATGGCGCAGGGCGGTTGTCCGCTCGGCAACGGGACCGGCGGCCCCGGCTACGAGTACGCCGGCGAGTTCCGGGCCGACGTGAAGCACGACAAGCCGGGCCTGCTCTCCATGGCCAACCGGGGGCCGGGCACCGACGGGAGCCAGTTCTTCCTCACCTTCGTCCCCACCCCGTGGCTCGACGGCAAGCACACGATCTTCGGGCAGGTGGTGGAGGGCATGGAGACCCTGAAGGCCCTGGAGGCCGCGGGCTCGCCCAGCGGCCGCACCCGGGAACCGCTGAAGATCGAGAAGGTGGTGGTCGAGGTCGAGTGATTTCCGGGCGGCCCGCAGCGGGCCGCCGACGAAACCGAGGAGGTCCCATGAGCGGAACCGTCCACAAGTGTCACGACGAGCACAAGAACCACGAGGAGAACCACCTCTGCCGCATCGTGGTGCGGCAGGACCTGGACCGGGTGAAGAAGATCGTGAAGGACGCCAAGTACTACTGCAAGAACTGCGGACGGGCGGCCCACGAGGAAGCGAACCTCTGCAACCCGTCGAAGATCTGAGCCCCCCGGAAAGACCGGAAGGGAGGATCGCGAAGAGCGAAGGCCGACCCCCGAGGGGGTCGGCCTTCGTATTGCGCGTCGTGCGACGGGAGGTGCCGGGGGAGGTCCTGACCCCGGGGAAGGACGACCTCGCCCGGGGACTCGGGAGCGGATGAGGCCCTCAGAGGCGCGAGAGGGATCTCCGGACCGAGTCTATGAATACTTCGTTCACCTCGCGGTAGAACCCGAGGCCCTTGTACATCGTTTCCCCCTCGTGCTCCACGGTGGTGGCCTCGGCCTTCTTCCCGGCCTTTTCCACGGACGCCTTCCAGCTGTTGCCGTCGCCCATCACGTCGCTCATCAGGTGGTCGCCGGCGACGAACATGAGGGAGAGGAACCGGACCCTGGGGCCGGCGCACACGGCCGCCGGCCCCAGGGCGTCCTCCGGGGAGATGATCCCCTCCACGGCCCCGAGAAAGGCGTTCGGGTAGGTTCGGGCGAGGTGGCGTTCCAGTCCCAGGTACGTGATGTTGGAGCCGACATGGGTGGACGGCGTTCCGTGGGAGACGAGTACGTTGCACCCCTCCTCCGGCGGCAGGAAGTCCCGGCTCACCACGGAGACGACGTGACGGAGGTTTTCCCAGCGCTGGAGCAACGTGTCGCCCACCTCCAGCCGCATGCCCGGGAACCGCGACGCGATGGACAGCACCTCCTCGTACTCTTCGCCGGGAAAGATGTGGAGCGGCTGGACGACCGCTTTGGTGAAGCCTCCCGCCTCCAGGTCCGCGAGGGTCTGGGAGAGGCTCTTGAGCAGGTCCGTGCGCCCCTCCGCGGCTCGCCGCTCGTTGACCCTCTCCCGGATCACCTCGGACGTGAAGGCCCAGCGGACCTCGTACCCGGGGAGGGCTTCGCGCAACTGCCGGTCGAAGACGTCGTAGGTGATCTGGGCCCGCGTGCTCGTGCCGAAGGCGGCCACCACGATGGCCGGCCGCTCCTCGAGCGTTCGGGTCATCAGCTGGGCGGCGGGTGCGGGGCCGGCGGCGAGCAGGGAAAACGCGACCAGGGCCGCCACGCCGATGGGCCGCCCCTGTCGCCGACGAGGAAGCGCCGTCACCCTCAGCCCCACAGCCGCACGCGCGTTTCGCCTACGTGGAGTCGGCCCCCGTCGTAGTGGGCGCTGGCGCCCTCGATCCGGCCGGCACCCCGCTCGGCGAGGCGCAGCTGCGCCTCCTGGGGGGAGTAGAACCCGGGGACCAGGGCGGCCAGCTCCGTCCAGCACGGATCCATTCCGGCCCGGGCCAGATCTCGTTCGGGCTCCCAGCCCGACGGCAACCCCTTCGCGTCGGACAGGTACAGCACGGTTCCCTTCTGCATCTCGAGCCTCCTCGTGGCTTGCAACCTCTCCGTCCCGGGGAGGCAGGGCGATCCGGAGTCCGACACGAAAAAAGCCCGCACCTTCGTGCGGGCTTCCCGTGTTCGAAGCGCCGTGGCGTCCCACCCTCCCAAGAGCCCGGGGAGGTTGCGGTGGGTCGTCCGTCCCGGCAGGTCTTCTGGCTCGCGATTCGTCCTCGGGACCGCCTTCCCGGCTCGCGGCCAGTGGCGTCTCGGTCCCTCGTCCTCGCTCACAGCGGCGGGTCCGCGGGGGATTTCCACCCCACTTCCCTTTTCAGCCCTCGCGGGCGCCGGCGGACGTGTTCGATTCGATTGTGAAGCCGTGTATGCCAGAGGCGCCGTTCGACAGTCAAGTCTCCCGTGGCGCTCTCCGTCGGCCCGTGTCACTTTCCCGCCCAGCGTTGCGGGTAGAGGAAGCGGCTGAGGCGCTCCACCGCCTCGGACACCCTGGGTCCGGGCCGTGAGAAGTCTTCCTCCTCCACCTCCAGCACCCGCCCCTCCCGGGCTGCCCGAAGGAGTCGGAAGTGGGGCCGGTCCCCGAGGGCAGGGGGCTTCCGGTTCATCGGCCCCTCCTGGACCACGTAGACGTCGGGGTCCAGTCGCAGGAGGGCCTCCACGTCCAGGAGGACGAGCTTCTTCCCGATCTCCACGGCGTTGGTTCCCCCTGCGCGCCGGATGACCTCGTCGACGAGCCCGTCGGTCCCGGCCACCGTGAGGGGCTCGGCGCGCACCTCGTAGACGACCCGGAGACGCCGGGAGGGCTGGCCCACGATCTCCTCGACGGCCGTCAGACGCCCGCGCACCCGCGAGGCGAGGAGGCCGGCCTCGGACTCGCGACCGCACAGTGCGCCCAGTCGCGTCATCGTCGCCTCGAGTTCCGCGACGGACCCCGGGTCGAAGGCGGCCACCCGCACCCCCCGGTCTCTCATCGCTCCCAGGGTGGCTCCCGAGGCCCGGCTCGCCCGGCTCACCACGAGGTCGGGCCGCAGGGCCATCAGGTGTTCAAGGTCCGGCCGCAGACCGGTCCCGAGGGAGGGCAGTGCCTCCACCTCGGGAAGGGTCGTGTCGTTCGAGGTCCGGGCCACCAGTTCGCGCCGCACCCCCAGTTCCCAGAGGATCTCGGTGAACGCCCCGTAGAGGGAGATGACGCGCGCCGGCGGACCCTCGAGGCAGATCTCCTGCCCGGTGTCGTCGGTCACGCAGGCCGCTTCCACCGGAGCGCTCCCGAAGAAGATGGGGAGCGCCGCGGCGGCGAAGGCGACGGCGAGGACCCCCGCTCTCGCCGGACTCACGGCGATGCCTCGATTCCGCCGGTCCGCCTCGCCGCACCCCGGGGCAGGAAGACCGCGTGGGGGCGCCCGGTCGCGGGGTGGGTGAACACCTCCGCGGGCGTTTCGTACACGGCCTCGATGATCTCCCGCTGGAAGACCTCCGCGGTGGGACCGTCCGCGCGCACGCGTCCGTCTCGGAGGAAGAGCAGGCGGCGGCAGTACAGGGCGGCGAGGTTCAGGTCGTGCATTACGGCCAGCACCGTCGACCCCTCGCCGTTGACCCGGGTCAGCAGGTCGAAGGCGTCGATCTTCCGGTGCACGTCCATGGACGCCGTGGCTTCGTCGAGGAGCAGCAGAGGGGCTTCCTGGGCCAGGGCCCGGGCCAGCACCAGCCGCTGGCGCTCCCCGCCAGACACCTGGGTCACCAGCCGCCCCGCCAGGGACGTCGTGTCGGTTTCCTCCATGGCCCGGGACACCGCGGCTCGATCCCCCTCGGACTCTGCGGAAAAGCGCCCGAGCCTCGGGTAGCGGCCCATCAGCACCACCTCGAATCCCGTGAACGGGAACGGGATCTCCGTCGACTGGGGGACCACCGCCGCGGTCCGGCCGAGGTCCCGCGCCCGCGCCTGGGAGACGTCGACCCCGCCGACCCGGACCGTTCCCCGCTCCGGCCGCAGCACTCCGGTCAGGACGCGCACGAGGGTGGACTTGCCGCAGGCGTTGGGACCGAGCACGCCGACGAACTCCCCCGGGGTGGCGGAAAACGTCACGTCCCTGAGCACCGGCGGTCCACCGTAGCCGGCCTGGAGGCCCTCCACCTCGATCATGCCCGCGTCCTGCGGGAGAGCGGATCCAGGCGGAGGAGGTAGCAGAAGAAGGGACCGCCGAGGAGCGCCGTCACCACGCCCACCGGGATTTCCTCGCCCCGGGGCAGGAGGGTGCGGGCCAGGGCGTCCGCCAGGGCGAGGAGGACGCCCCCGGCGAGGAAGGAGGAGACCAGGAGCCTCCGGTGGGAGGGCCCGAGGGTCATGCGGAGCAGGTGGGGAACCACGAGCCCCACGAACCCGATGACCCCGCTCACGGCCACGCACGCCCCGGTGAGCAGGGAGGCGGCCACCAGGAGGATCCGCCGGGCCGTCGTGGCGTCCACGCCCAGTTGACGCGCGCCTTCGTCGCCGAGCACCAGGAGGTCCAGGTCCCTCCCGAACCACACGGCGGCGGCGAGCCCCGCTCCGACGTAGGGCGCGCAGAAGGCCACGTGGCCCCAGCCACGACCCGAGAAGCTGCCCATGATCCAGAACACGATGGAGGAGACGCTCTCCTCGTTGAGGCTCTTGAGCAGGCTGATGCCGGCGGAAAGGGTCGTGCTCACCACGATGCCCGCGAGGATGAGCGTGCCGCTGCCGGAATGGCCCCGCCCCGCCGCCAGGAGGTGCACGGCGCCGAGGGCCAGGAGCGCTCCCGCGAAGGCCGCGGCCGGGAGGGCCCCCAAACCGACCGCCGTGTAGCCTCCCAGCCCCGCCAGGATGGCCACGCTCGCCCCCAGGGCCGCGCCGGCGGAGACGCCCACGGTGTAGGGGTCCGCCAGGGGGTTCAAGAGGATCCCCTGGAAGATGACCCCGGCGGTGGCGAGCCCTCCCCCCACCAGGGCGGAGAGCACCACGCGGGAGAGCCGCCCGTTCAGGAGGATCGCCCGGTCCACCACGCCGAGGCCGGCGTCCAGGACTCCCGCGGCCTCGGCGAGCGCCCGCAGGAGGTCGCTCCACCCCAGCCCGGAGGATCCGATCCCCGAGGCCCACAGAAGGCACAAGGGGAGGAGCACGGCCAGAAACCAGGGCAGGTGCCGGGCCGCACCGCCCCTCCTCAACGGGCTCGCTCCCTGCGGTGGACGAGAAGGAGGCTCATGTACTCGGGGCCCGACTCGCGGGCCGCCTCCGTACCGCGCACGCAGCGCTCACCCGGTCGGGTGCAGCGAACGGCGTACAGGGCGTCGGCTCCGTGCCCCCGCTGCTCCAGGAGGTCGCAGACCCTGTCCAGGTTTCGGTACGACTTCATCACGACCACGTTCTCGGAGAGCTCCAGCGCCCCCTCCAGCCGCTCCACCCCCCTGGCGGCGCTCACGACGGTGAGGCTCTCGTCTCCCTCGGCCAGGGGCTGGCAGGAGCGCGCCGCTGCCGCGGCGAAGGAGGTGACGCCGGGGACCACCTCCACCGGCACGGTCGGCTCCAGTTGCCGCAGTTCGCGCAGGAGGTAGGTGAAGGTCGAGTAGGTCATCGGGTCGCCCAGGGTGAGGAATGCCGCCGTGGCGGGGCGGCGCAGAACCTCGACCACCCGTTGCGCGTTGGCCCGGTGCGCCTCCCCGCTCTCCACTCCCTCGAAGGTGTGGTCGAAGGGCAGCGCGACGATCTCCTCGGTTCCCGTCAGGTGCGGGCGGGCGATGTCCAGGGCGAGGCTCTTTCCGGAGCGGGCCTGGGCGGAGGTGAAGACCACGTCCACCTGGGAGAGGACCCTCGCGGCCTTGAGCGTCAGCAACTCCGGGTCTCCGGGGCCGACGCCGACCCCGTAAAGCGTGCCCAGGGAGGAGGTCGCCGCGTCGGGTGTTCCGTGGGTCTTCACGCGGCACCGTTCACGTCGACGCCCGCCGCACGCTCCAGACCGCCAGCGAGAAGAAGACGGCGCCGAACGCGGCCAGCACGGCCACGTTCACCCATGGCACCGCACGGCCCAGGGCGACCGCTCGGATCGAGAGGCTGGAGTGGGTCAGGGGCAGGGCCCAGGCCGCGGTCTCCGCCCAGTGGGGCAGGCGGTCGAGGGGGAAGAACGTGCCGCACAGGAACGACATGGGAACGATGAAGAAGGTGTTGATGTGACCCTGGTCCGCGTGGCTGCGGACCACCATGGCCGCCACGACCGCCGCGGAGGCGAAGGCGAAGGTGTGCAGCCCGAAGAGGGCCAGCGCGGGCCCGGTCACCGGCAGCCTCACGCCGAAGAGGTGGCCCAACCCGTACACCGCCGCTGCCGCCGCGAGCCCCCGCAGCATGCCGTAGAGCACCTCGCCCAGCGCGATCTCCCAGGCGGCCACCGGAGCCATCTGGAACTCCTCGAAGATGCGCCAGTAGAAGCGGGCGATGTTGATCTCCGTGGCTGCGCCGTAACTCTGGGTCATGGCCGCCATGGTCGCGAGGCCCGGCAGCATGAAGGCGAGGTAGCCGACCCCGTCCATCTGGACGCTGTGACCCACGCCGAGGCCGAAGACCACCAGGAAGAGGAGGGGGGACACCGTGTAGGAGGCCAAGTGCTTCGTCCACCGGCGGCGGTAGATGCGAAGCTCGCGGTAGAGAACGCCGCGTACCCCGTTCAATCCGGTCACGGGGTCACCTTCCGGCCCGTCCGCGCCAGGAACAGGTCCTCCAGATTGGCCCGCCGCAGGGCGGCGCCGTCGCCGGCGCGGCGAAGGAAGGCCAGGGCGGTCTCCCGCGAAGGGAAGAAGCGGGTCCCCGTCCCGTCCGGGCCGGGGACGTCGACGGCGTGCTCGCCCAGGTTGTCGATCATGTCCCGGGGGTGTCCCTCTTCGATCAGCCTCCCCTGGTGGAGGATGCCGACCCGGTGGCACAGGAACTCCGCCTCCTCGATGTAGTGGGTCGTCAGGAGCACGGTCACGCCCCCGCGGTTCACCGAGCGGATGAGGTCCCACAGGCGCCGGCGGGACGAGGGGTCGAGGCCCACGGTGGGTTCGTCCAGCAACAGGATGGACGGGCGGTGGAGGAGGGCGCGCAGGATGGTGACCCGCCGCTTGAGTCCGCCGGAGAGGGTCCGGGCGAGGCTCCTCGCGCGATCCTCCAGCGCGCCGAGGCGGAGCAGTTCCTCCACGCGGAGCCGCCGCTGGGCGCGGGGGATCCCGTGCAGGATGCCGTGGAGCTCGAGGCTCTCCCCCACCGTCAGGTCCGGGTCCAGGTTCACGTGCTGGCTCACCACCCCGAAGGCGGCCTTCGCCGCGACCGGGTCGCGGGTGACCTCGGCTCCGCCCACCCGAGCCGAGCCCGCGTCCGGACGGGTCAGCCCGGTGAGCACCCGGATGGTGGTGGTCTTGCCCGCGCCGTTGGGGCCCAGGAACCCGTAGATCTCGCCGCCGCGCACGGCCAGGTCGAGGCCGTCCAGCGCCCGCAGGCCGCCGTAGGTCTTCACGAGGCCGCTCGTGAGGACCGCGGCTTCGCACTCGGGAACGAATCCGGGCTGCGGGACCTGCAACGGAAGGGGTGGGGTCACGGGACTCTCCCTGGATCCCGCGGTTCGATCGCGGGACCCGAGACGGACGAAGCCCGCTCCTGCCGGAGCGGGCTTCCCGTTTTCGAAGCTCTTTCGCGGTTCCGACGCCGCCGGCCGCGCGGGCGCGCATCGGACAAAGCCTCCGGCAGGTCTTCTGGCTCGCGAGTCGTCCTCGGGGCCGCCTTCCCAGCCTTCGGCCAGTGGCGTCTCGGCCCTTCGTCGTCGCTCACAGCGGCGGGTCCGCGGGGGATTTCCACCCCACTTCCCTTTTCAGCCCGTAGCCGGGCACCGGGGGCATCGCCTATTCGGTTGTGGCGCTCTCTTACGCTGCCGCCGCCTCTCCTGTCAACGGTGGCTTTGGCGCAGGGGGTCACCACGGTTGCAAGGGGGCAGGGGAGCCCCGCTACGCCAGGAAGGACCGGGCGAGGGCGCCCGCCGAGAACACCTGTTTCGGGTCCTCCAGGGCCGAGAGCATCCGGCCGGCGGCCGTGCGGAAGCGAGGGCTCCGGACCGCGCGCCAGGCGAGCAGGTCGCACAGGGGCGGCACGGAGAGCCATGCCTGGGCCCGCCCGTATCCTCGGTGCCGCAGGGCGAGCCTTTCCCTGAGACGGCGCGGGTACGCAAGCAGAACCGAGAGGTCGTCCTGCTCGAGAGCGTCCGCGGCCAGGTCTCCGGCAAGGTCCCCGCTCTCCAGCGCGGTCCCCACACCCTCGCCGGTGAAGGGCAGGGTGGTTCCGAGTGCTTCTCCCGCGACCAGGATCCGCGGTGCCGGCCTGGCATCCATCGGGCTGCCGAGCCCGCAACGCAGCGGCGCCCCGCGCAGGGGAGAGACGAAGCAGCCGTGGGCGAGCAGTTCCCGGGCCGGCGGGATGGAGTCCACGAACCGGTGGAACGCGCGGGAGAGGTCGGTCTTCCTGCCCCCGCGGAACACGCCGCACCCGACGTTGAATGAGCCGTTCCCGAGAGGGAAGATCCAGCCATACCCCGGAAGCACCGCGCGGTCGTAGGAGACCAGCATCGCCTCGGGGCCCTTCTCCGAACGCACGTACCGCCGGACCGCCACGGCCTGGGGCTTCTGGGGAGGTGCGGGGAGGCCGGCGCGCCGGACTCGGTGCAGCCGGGCGCCGGTGGCGCAGATGACCAGTCGGGCCTCCAGACGGTCCGGTTGCCCCCGGAGCCGGAGCCTGATGCGTGCGGGGCCGCCCGCGTCCAGGTCGACGACGTCGCCGTGGCCGAAAACGGCCCCCGCGGCAACCGCGCCGTCGGCCAGCAACGCGTCGAATTCGCTCCGGGGGAGGGTGAGGAAGTCGCCGGGAATGTCCGCGGCGATCCGTCGCGGGCTCCACAGCTGGAGCGTGTCCCAACGGTGCCCGAGCGCCCGCACCGCCTCGCCGAGCCCCATGCGCTCGAGCGCGGAGAGGGCGTCGGGCAGGATGCCGTCGCCGCACACCTTCTCCCGGGGGAAGG